>JAFGCM010000036.1 GCA_016932635.1 Candidatus Omnitrophota bacterium | reverse complement strand
ATAAAAGAAATGGCCAGGCTCTTTTTGCCCCGCACCTTAGGCGTAGCCATCTACCAAATCAATCTTTTTGTAGATACCATCTTTGCCTCTTTAGCCTTGATAGTCGGAGAGGGCGCTCCGGCAGCACTGGCTTATGCCCAACGGATAATTCAACTTCCCATGGCTTTATTTGTGATTGCCTTAGCCCAGGTGGCCTTGCCGACGATGTCGGGGTTGGCTCATCGCCATGATTTGGCCGGGCTTAAACAGACGCTTTTCTTTAGCCTGCGCAGTGTCTTTACGCTGATGATTCCGGTGACGGCAGGTCTTTTGGTTTTAGCCCGTCCTTTAGTAAAGCTCGTATTTGAGCGGGGAAGCTTCTCCAGTTACTCCACAGAAATTACCGCCAGCTGCCTGTTCTTTTATTGTTTAGGCCTGATTGGCTATGCCGGGGTCAAAATCTTAGCCAGCTGCTTTTATTCACTTAAGGATACCTCAACCCCAGGTAAGGTTGCGGGATTGGCCTTAATAATTAATGTAGCCCTAAATCTTATTTTGATGCGCCCGATGCAAATGGCGGGCCTGGCCTTGGCTACAGCCGTTTCTGTTACTGTAAATTTCCTTTTGCTTTTAGCGATGTTAAGAAAAAGAATCGGTGAGTTTGGCCAATTAGGAAAAAGCTTCCTCAGGCTGGCGAGCGCCGCTTTGATTATGGGCCTTTTGCTCTGGTTTATTTTTTATCGCAGCGGCTTACTGCCCGGTAACGATTTAATGTTGGCGGTTAAGTTAGTTGCTTCTATCTTGCTCGCTATTTTTATCTATTGGAGCCTGTTAAGGATATTTGCTCAGGAAGAGGCGAGGATATTAAGGCAATGGGTATTCAAGAAAAAATAAAGCAGTTTCCCGATACCCCGGGTGTTTATTTAATGAAGGACGAGACCGGCCGCATTCTTTACGTCGGCAAGGCCAGCTCGCTGAAGAAACGCCTAAGTTCATATTTTCAAAAACCCCCCAATGATAAGACCGCAAAACTGCTTTTGCACACCGAAGATATAGATTATATCCAGAGCTCATCTTCGGCCCAGGCATTGTTGCTGGAAAACTCCTTAATTAAGAAGTACCAGCCTTACTATAATGCCGCCTTAAAAGACGATAAAAGTTATCCCTTTGTAAAAATTAATATGCAGGATAGCTATCCCCAGGTAACAATTGTTCGGGGACGCAAAGATCAGACAGCCCATTATTACGGGCCCTACACTAATGTTAAATTAATCAAGGCGGCGCTCAAGGCCATCAGGGCAATTTTTCCTTTTCGCAGTTGCCGCCGGCTGCCTAAGCGGCCCTGCCTTTATCTGCACTTAAAGCTTTGTCCGGGGATGTGCGCGCAGACAGTGGATAAAAAGGCTTACCGGCAAAATTTAAGACAACTGGAGCTGTTTCTTGAAGGCAGATACAAACAACTGATCGGGCAATTAACAGGGCTGATGCAGCGCTCGGCGGAGCAGAAATTATTTGAGCAGGCAGCAGCATTAAGAGATAGAATCAACTCTTTAACGGAGATTGTCAGCCAGACCAAAGAGACTAAGCGCTCCGATATAATTTTAGAGCTGCAAAAAACTTTGGCCTTACCGTGGCTTCCTGAACGCATCGAGGCCTTTGATATCTCGGAGATTTCCGGAAGCGCCCAGGCAGGCTCGATGGTAAGCTTTGTCCATGGTCGGCCCGACAAAAACTACTATCGGCATTTCCAAATAAAGACCGTTAGCGGTGTAGACGATTACGCGATGATGCGTGAGGTGCTCAAGCGCAGGTATACTCAAGAGCCAAAGGAGAAAAGCTTACCCCGGCCGGATCTGGTGATGATTGACGGGGGCAAGGGGCATCTGTCCTCTGCTCAAAAAGAACTAAAAACTTTAGGATTGTCTGAGCTTCCTGTAATTGCTTTAGCTAAGCGCTTAGAAACCATTTACACAAGAAGTGGCACGCTGAACTTACCTCGTGATTCCCGGGTGTTGCATCTTCTGCAAAGAATCCGTGATGAGGCCCATCGCTTTGCCATTTCTTACCACCGCAAATTGAGGCAGAGAAAAATGCGCGTTTCCTCGCTGGATCAGATTCCCGGTATCGGCCCCAAGAGAAAACAGCTGTTGTTGCGTTATTTTAAGTCTTTGCAGGCAATCCGGGAAGCAAGCATTGAGGAATTATTAAAAATAAATGGCATCGATAAGAGTACTGCTAAAAATATAATTAAACATTTGAGGTGAAAATGAAAGAATATACTCCATTTGAGCGTCAGGTATTTCAGGCCGTCAAACAGATTCCTTTTGGCAAGACGCGCAGCTATAAGTGGGTAGCGAACAAAGTCGGCAAGCCTAGGGCCACAAGAGCGGTAGCTTCTGCGCTGAAGAAAAACCAGGACTTATTTATCGTGCCCTGCCACCGCGTGATTAAGGATGACGGCTCAATCGGCGGCTACGTCTTAGGCAAAGAAATTAAGCAGATGCTCTTGAACGTAGAGAAGCAATTGACGCGTCGCAAATAGCCTGCTATAATAAGCGTTGCTTGTATTTTTTAACGGAAGGAAAGTTGGAGGGACGGATGCTGGAGGGTTTGAAGGTCCAGATACAGGCGATTGACCAGAGGCTTGAGCAACTGCGAGGTTATCTTTGACGTGCCTAAGAAACAGGCGCGGGTCAAAGAGATTGAACAGGAGATGTCTAGCCCAGATTTCTGGAAGGACAACAAGAAGGCCCAAGGCGTTATTACCGAGTTAAAGAGCTTAAAATCCAGCTGTTTAGCTTGGGAGCAGGCTTACGCTAAAGAGCAGGAATTACAAGAACTGCTGGAGCTCGTTGACTGGCAGGATAGTGCTTCTATCGCTGAGCTGCAGAAAGACGTTGCCCAGTTGTCCACCCAGACCCAGAGGCTTGAGTTTGTTACGCTCTTAAGCGGGGAAGAGGACAGAAATAACGCCATTTTAAGTATTCATGCCGGCGCCGGAGGTACGGAGTCCTGCGATTGGACGGCGATGCTGGCACGGATGTATTTACGCTGGGCGGAAAAGAAGGGCTGCGCTACTCAAACCTTGGACTTTTTACCCGGGGAAGAGGCCGGGACAAAAAATATTACTCTTTTAATTAAGGGCGAATACGCCTATGGATATTTGCAGGCCGAAAGCGGTGTACATCGCCTGGTGCGCATTTCTCCTTTCGATGCCAATAAGCGCCGGCACACCTCCTTTGCCTCGGTAGATGTCGTTCCGGAAATCAGCGAAGAAATCAAAGTCGATATTAAGCCGGAGGAGTTGAAGATTGATACCTTCCGTTCATCCGGCGCCGGAGGCCAACACGTAAACGTCACCGATTCGGCGGTGCGGATTACGCATCTACCTTCAGGCATTGTAGTGCAGTGCCAGAATGAGCGCTCACAATTTCAGAATAAGGCCACAGCAATGAAGATATTGCGCGCCCACCTGCACGAACGGGAAAAAGAAGAAAAAAGGAAAAAACTGGAGGCCGGTTACGCCGCCAAGCAGGAAATTGCCTGGGGCAGCCAGATCCGCTCCTATGTATTACATCCTTATACGATGGTCAAAGACCACCGTACTAATCAAGAAAAAGGCAATGCCTCCGGGGTCTTAGACGGCGACATCGATCCTTTCATTGAGGCCTATCTTAAGTGGAAGGTAAACAGGTAACAGAAAATATACAATAGACAAATTCCAAATCACAAACAATAAACAATACCAAATATCCAATATACAAATATTTGTTTGTCTGTGACCCTATAACTAAATATGTTTAAGTTTATTTTAAATAAGGTGATTGGCTCGCAAAGTGAGCGCATCCTCAAGGGCTTTCAGCCGACAGTTGTGCAGATTAATGCCCTGGAGAAAGAGATAGCTGCTCTTTCCGACCAAGGGCTTCGAGCCAAGACCGATGAGTTCAGACAGCATATTAGCCAAAGGTCGCAAGAGTTTTCGCAAAGTCTGCAGGATTACCAGCGCCAGTTAGAAGAGGTGGCCCTGCCGCAAGAGAAGCAAAAAATCAGGGTTAAAATTAGGGATATTAATAATAAAGTCTTGGCTGATATTTTGCCCCAGGCCTTTGCGCTGGTGCGTGAGGCTGCCCGGCGCACTATCGGCCTGCGCCACCATGATGTGCAACTCTCTGGAGGGCTGGCGCTACATTACGGAATGATTGCCGAGATGGCCAACGGGGAAGGCAAGACCCTGGTAGCCACGCTGGCTGCGTATCTTAATGCCTTATCCGGAAAAGGCGTGCATGTAGTTACGGTTAATGATTATCTGGCCCGCCGTGACCGCTTGTGGATGGGGCCGATTTATGAATTCTTAGGCTTAAGCGTAGGTGCGATCCAGCACGAAATGGACGACAAACAAAGACAAGAGGCTTACGCTTGCGATATTACCTATGGGACCAATAATGAATTCGGTTTTGATTACCTGCGCGATAATATGAAATTCCGGAAACAGGACTTGGCGCAGAGAGAGTTTCATTATGCGATTGTGGATGAGGTGGATAGCATCTTAATCGATGAGGCCAGGACCCCGTTGATTATTTCCGGACCGGCTGAAGAGGCTACCGATAAATACTTCCAGGCTAATAAACTTGTCCAGCGGCTGAAAGGAAAAAAAATTACCGACAAAGAGGAACTGGAGGCTAAATATCAGGAGATAGATTTAACCGCAGGATGCGATTTCATTATTAAAGAAAAGGAGCATTTAGTCTATCTGACTGAAGAGGGTGAGAAAAAGGCGGCCCAGATGTGGAGCGTGGATAATTTAAGCACTATTGAGGCGATGCCGCTTAAACATCTAACCCAACAGGCCTTGAGGGCGCATAATCTTTTCCAGCGCGATGTCGATTACATCGTTAAAGACGGCGAAGTGATTATCGTTGATGAATTCACCGGGAGATTAATGCCCGGACGGCGCTGGAGTGATGGTTTGCATCAGGCTATTGAAGCCAAAGAAGGGGCCAAGATTGAACGCGAAAATCAGACCCTGGCCTCCGTTACTTTCCAGAATTACTTCCGGATGTATGAGAAGCTCTCCGGAATGACCGGCACCGGGGCCACCGAGGCCCAGGAATTTCACCATATCTATAATTTAGAGGTGGTGAGTATTCCGACTAACAAAGCGGTGAGCCGCCGGGATCTGGCCGATGTAATCTACAAAACCGAGCAGGAAAAATTTAACGCAGTCATTGAGGATATCATCGAAAATCACCGGCGCAAGCGGCCGGTCTTAGTCGGGACCATCTCCATTGAAAAGTCAGAACATTTGGGTTTTCTGCTCAAGCAGCGGGGCATCGGGCATCAGGTGTTAAATGCCAAGTATCACGAGATGGAGGCGCATATCGTGGCGCAGGCCGGACGGCTGAACGCGGTAACTATCGCTACCAATATGGCCGGACGAGGGACCGATATTCGCTTGGGGGGAAATTTAGAATTTATGCTGAATGACCTGCTAAAGCAGCAGAAAATAGAAAGCAGCGATCCTGCTTATCAACAGGAACGGGAAAAATTGATCGCGAGCTTGGAGCCAAAGATTGATGCCGAACGCCAACAGGTGATGGAGTTGGGCGGGTTGCATGTCATAGGCACAGAGCGTCATGAATCCAGGCGGATCGATAATCAGCTGCGCGGGCGTTCCGGGCGCCAAGGGGCGCAGGGCTCATCACGGTTTTATTTGTCCTTAGAAGATGATTTAATGCGCATCTTTGCCTCAGAGAGAATCTCCCGGATTATGGATTTCTTTAAGTGGGAGGAATCGGTCCCGATTGAGCATGCGCTGATTACCAGGAGTATCGAGACGGCCCAGAAAAGAGTAGAGACACATAATTTTGAAATCAGAAAACAGCTGTTGGAATACGACAATGTGATGAACCGCCAGCGTGAGGTAATCTACGACGAAAGACGCCTGGTCTTAGCCGGCGCTGACCTTAAGCAGCATATCTTAGAGATGATTGAGGAATTAGTAGATGACATAGTCGGGCTCTATACACCAGAGAATGTCCATCCCCAGCAATGGAATTTGTTAGGCCTGAGCCGACACCTCTACTCAAAATTTCTCCTTCAACAGGAGGATTTAAACCCGGAATTATCAGGCGCAGAAATTCGCCAGGCCATTTTAGACAAAGTGCTCAAGCTTTATCGCAGCAGGCAAGAGATTTTTACCATGCAGAACCTGGAGCAGTTAGCCCGGATTGTTTTACTTCAGGTAATTGACGCTAAATGGAAGGACCATTTGTACAATATGGACCATCTACGCGAAGGCATTGGCCTGCGCGGTTATGCCGGAGTGGACCCTTTAGTAGAATATCAGCGTGAAGGTTATGATATGTTTAGCCAAATGATTGAAAGCATCAAGGATGAGGCCTTAGAGTTTATCTTTAAGGCGCAGCCGGTTAAGAAAAGTGAGGTCTCTAGCGTTTTTGCTCAGATTCCTCAACAATTCCTGCATCCTGAAAGCGCGAAAATTCAAGGCGCCCTACCGAAAGCGCCCCCGCCGCCACAAACTGAAAGCCATCAACCGGCAAAAAGGCAAACTCCCAAAGTCGGTCGTAACGAGCCTTGTCCCTGCGGTAGCGGCAGGAAATATAAAAAGTGCTGCGGTAAAAATGCTTAATTTATTCCTATCTGTCTGTTCGGCAATCCTGCTTTTTTCTTCCTTTCCTAAAGCTGATTTAGGGTTTCTCGCTTGGTTTGCTTTAGTCCCTTGGTTGTTCGCTATTCAGAAGCAAAAACCCGCCCGGGCTTTTTTAATTTCATATTTAGTGGGCCTGATATTCTTTTTGAATGTTGTTTCCTGGGTCACTTACGTCAGCAATTTAGGCTTTACGATATTGGTGCTTTATTTAGCGCTCTATTTTGCAGTTTTTGGACTGTTTTTTTCAATAAACTATAGACCATCAACTATAAACAATCTTTTAGTCATTCCTGCTGGGTGGGTGGGCTTAGAATATATCCGCAGCCACTTATTTACCGGATTTAGCTGGTCACTGCTGGGCTACTCGCAATATAAATTTTTACCTGTTATCCAGCTAAGCGATATTACCGGAGCCTACGGCGTGTCTTTCCTGGTCGTCCTGGTGAATGTAGGCCTCTGGCAATTGATCAAGGCGTTAAAGTTCAGAGAACAGAAGTCTCTGCCTTCTGTTCTCTGTCTTCTGTTTTCTGTAATCTTAGTGTTAAGCTACGGCTATTTCAAATTAGATCAGTCAGCCGCTGGGCCAAGCATCAAGGTAGCAACAATACAAGGCAATATTCCTCAACAACAGAAGTGGGATCCGCAGTTTCGAGATGATATCTTAAAGAGCTATCTTCAGTTAACCGAGGAAGCTGCGCGTAGCCATCCGGATATAATTATTTGGCCGGAGACATCGGTACCGGGTTTTTTGGTTAATGATCCGCAGTTGCTGGAGCAATTTACTCGTTTGTCCAAGCAGGTTTATCCGGCTTATCTTTTACTGGGTACCCCATACGAGGCCGAAAGCGGAAAAATCTACAATAGCGCGATGCTTTTTTTCCAGGGACGGATTATTCAACGCTACGATAAAGTGCATCTTGTTCCCTTTGGAGAGTTTACGCCCGGCGCACAATTCTTTTCCCGTTTTTCCTTTGCCAGTTTGATTGGTAATTTTTCTCCGGGCGAGGATTATACAATATTCCATCTTGCTGATAGAGAGCTGAAATTTAGCACCCTGATTTGTTTTGAGGATAGCTTTGGTGATTTGGCCAGGATATTTGTGCGCCAAGGGGCCCAGATTTTAGTTAATCTGACTAATGACGCCTGGTTTGGCGCATCAGCCGAACCCTATCAACATCTTCAGGCCTCGGTATTTCGGGCAGTGGAAAATAGAGTGAACCTGGTGCGCAGCGCCAATACCGGCGTTTCCTGTTTTATCAATCCCTGGGGCAAAATTTCCCACAGAGTCTCTGATGATCTCGGCCGCGATATATTGGTTAAAGGTTATGCTGTTAAAGATGTAAAGATAATTCCCATCCCCAGTTTCTACACCAGCTACGGCGATATTTTCGCCTGGGCGTGTTTAACTGTCAGTGCTTTTGCTTTTGTTGGCAAAAAGACAAGCTCGGCCCAGAGAGCCGTTTTCCTCCCGATTATTCTCTAAATCCGGTCAAAACGGGTCCTGTTAAATCTTAAACGGTTGCCAAAAGCTAAAAGCAAAAAAGGAAGGCAATGTTCTTTTATTGGTTAAGTAAAATTATCTTTGGCATCTTTGCCAAAACCTGTTTACGCTTAAGGGTTGAAGGGCGCGGGAATTTACCTGCTCAAGGAGCTTTTATCCTGGCGGCGAATCACGCCAGCTCACTGGACCCGTTTGTGATTATAGCTGCAGTTAATCGTTACATTCGCTGGCTGGTGATTCACGAGTATTATGACCAGCCTTATTTCAGGTGGTTTTTAAAAAAGATGCGTTTTATCCGCATCGAAAACAACCTGCCCAAAGAGGCCTTCCGGGCGCTTAAGTACGGTCAAGTCATCGGCATTTTTCCAGAAGGAAGGCGCTGTTGGGACGGAAAACTAGGCCCGGCCCGGCCCGGTGCCACTGTTTTGGCTGAACGAACAGCCGTACCGGTAGTTCCGGTGGTTGTGTTAGGGAGTTTTCAAGCCCTGCCGCGCACCAAAAAATGGATTAAATTTTCACCCGTTACTGTGCGTATCGGCACGCCTGTATTTTTCTCAAAAGCTGAAAACCCAGCCCACCAAGACATTGAGCAAGACAATACCAAAAAATTAATGCAGCGCCTGGCCGAATTGATGTATTGACAAAGAAGCTTGGCTTAGGCTATAATAGGCTGATAAATTACCTAATTATATTCAAATTATGGACCAAATCAGATTAAAAAAAATAGCGGCAGTAGAAAAATTAGGCCTTTCGGCTTACGGACGGCGTTTTGAGAAGTTGTTTACTGTCAAGGAGTTAGTAGAAAATTTTCAAGAAGCCAAGCCTGTGCAAATAGCCGGCCGAGTGTTTGCCTTGCGCAGCCACGGCAAGAGTCTGTTTGGCGACTTAAAAGACCAGGGTGCCAAGATGCAATTTTACCTTCAGGCCGATGCCGTGGGTCAGGAAAAGTTTGATTTCTTTGTCAATAATATTGATATCGGTGATATCATCAGCCTGAAAGGAGAGCTGTTTAAAACGCGTACCCAGGAGCCGACTATCAAAGTAGGGCAATTTTCACTGTTAAGCAAGGCCTTAAGGCCGCTGCCGGAGAAATGGCACGGCTTAAAAGACGTAGAGATGCGCTTTCGCCAGCGCTATCTTGACCTGCTGGTCAATGAGCGGGTGAGAGAGATTTTTATTCTGCGCAGCCGCTTGATTACCAAGATCCGGCAGTTTCTGGATGGACGAGGCTATCTGGAGGTAGAGACGCCGATGCTGCATCAGTTAGCCGGCGGGGCCGCGGGTGAGCCGTTTAAAACCTATCACCATGCCCTGGATACAGATTTATTCTTAAGGATTGCCCCGGAGCTGTATTTAAAACAGCTTTTGGTGGGAGGGTTGGAAAAGGTTTACGAGCTGAACCGCTCATTTCGCAATGAAGGTATCTCCACGCGGCACAATCCGGAATTTTCCATGCTGGAGGTCTATACCGCTTATGCCGACTATCGCGATGTGATGCAATTAACTCAAGATTTGATTACTTCTTTGGCCCGGGAGTTTTTCAACAAGGAAGAGTTAAACTATCAAGGCAAGACTATTGACTTGGCGCGCTGGGAAGAAGTCTCTTTTCAGGATTTGATGGGAAAAAATTTTGATATTTATCCCGATCAGGATAAAAAGACCTGGGTGGCCAAATTGAAAAAGAAAGGGATAAAATTAGAAAAAGGAAAGTTAAGCCGCTCGCAGCTTTTAAATATTATTGCCGATTTGATTGCTCCAGAGGTGAGTAGCCATCCAGTTTTTGTTACCGATTTATATACCGAGTTATGCCCTCTGGCTAAGACTAAGCAGGATAATCCTCAATTGAGTGAGCGTTTTGAGTTATTTATCGGCGGCTTGGAGCTGGCCAATGCCTATTCCGAGCTCAATGACCCCCGAGAACAAAGGGTGAGATTTTCCCAGCAGTTAGCTGGAGGGGATGAAAAGCAGAAACTGGACGAAGGCTTCCTGCGGGCTTTAGAATATGGCCTGCCTCCTGCCGGCGGTTTAGGTATCGGCATTGACCGCTTGGTGATGTTGTTTACTGATTCGCCTTCTATTCGGGAAGTGATTTTATTTCCGCAGCTTAAACCAGAAAAAGAATGTTAGTCAGCTGGTCAGCTGGTCAGCTGGTCAGCTGGTAGGACGAACAGACTAACAGACCAGCAGACCAAAATGAAATGGGAATTATTTATTAGTTGGCGGTATTTTACGGCCCGGCGCAAGGAAAGATTTATTTCGCTGATTAGCGTGATTTCTATTTTGGGCATTGCCTTAGGGGTAATGGCCTTGATCGTAGTGATCGCGGTGATGAATGGTTTTGATCAGGAATTACGCCAGAAGATTGTCAGTGTCAATCCACATATTTTAATTGAGCAGCCAGCAGGTATTAAAAATTATCAAACGCTCTTAGCCGACTTAGCCGACAGGGAAGATATCGCAGGCGTAAGCCCCTTTATTAACGGACAGGCCTTGCTTAAAGTAGACCGGCAGGTAACGGGAGTAATCCTGCGGGGTATTCAGCCTGTTACTGAAACAGAGGTTACCCAAATCGGGCAATATTTAGTGGCTGGAAGCTTAGATTTGAGCGATCAAGATATTGTTATTGGCAACGAATTGGCCCAGAGATATTATTTGAATTTAGGTGATGAGCTTGGAGTGATTTCACCGAACGAGGGTAAGACCTTTAATTTTAAAGTAGCGGCCATCTTTAATTCCGGGATGTATGAATACGATGCCAATCTGGTCCTGACTAATATTGCCGCCGCGCAGAAGCTCTTTGATTTAAAAGATGCAGTAGGAGGAATTGGCTTGCGCCTGGATAATCTCTATCAGGCCCAGGCCCTGCGCCAGAGCCTACAGCAAGAGCTGGGCCTAAAATACTGGGTGCGCGACTGGATGAGTTTGAATAGAAACCTGTTTAGCGCGCTGAAGCTGGAGAAGACGGCAATGTTTGTGATTGTGGCTTTAGTGGTGTTAGTCGCTTGCTTCAATATCGCCAGCATTTTGATTATGCTGGTGATGGAGAAGACCAAAGACATCGGCATACTTAAGGCGATCGGGGCCAGTAACAAGGCAATCAAGAAAATATTTACCCTGGAGGGTTTGATTATTGGATTATCCGGAACGGCCTTAGGCGCAGCCGGGGGAATTTTACTTTGTCGTCTGCTGGCTCGGTATGAGTTTATTCATCTGCCCCGGGACATTTACTATATCGAAACTTTGCCTGTTCAGATGCGCTGGATAGATTCGCTAATCATCGTCTCGGGTGCGGTTTTGATTGCTCTTTTGGCTACCATTTATCCTGCTCACCAGGCCGCTCAGCTTAATCCGGCTGATACATTGCGGTATGAATAAGGTTATGCTCAAAGCAGAGAATTTGCATAAAATTTATAAAAATGGTAAAATACACCTGGAGGTGCTCAAGGAGATTAATCTGGAGGTTAAGCAAGGGGAAATCCTCTGTATTATTGGACCTTCGGGAGCGGGTAAGTCCACATTACTGCATGTTCTGGGGGGATTAGATCAACCTTCCCGGGGCAAGGTGCTCTTTGAGGGCCAGGACCTATACCGCTTAAGTGAAAAAGAAAGGGCGCGGGCCCGAAATCAAAGAATTGGTTTTGTATTTCAGTTTTATCACTTGCTGGCTGAGTTTAGTGCCTGGGAGAATGTGATGCTGCCGGCGATGATAGATTCCAGTGGATTTACCCAGGCCAAAGAAAAAGCCGAGGCGTTATTGCAGCTGGTTGGTTTAAAGCATCGTCTTAGCCATCGGCCGACTCAGCTTTCTGGAGGAGAACAGCAGCGTGTGGCCATTGCCCGAACTTTAATTAACGACCCGGATATAATATTTTGCGATGAGCCTACAGGCAACCTTGATTCAGAGCGCGGGGCGCAGATAGTTGAGCTGCTGCGTAATCTTAACGAGGAGAAAAAAAAGACATTAGTCATCGCCAGCCACGAAGAGAGAATAGCTAAGATAGCTCATCGGATTATCCACATCCGAGACGGACGATTAGTCTGAGAAGGAGAAAGCTATGGGATTAAAAGTCTATATCAACGGTAAGTTTTATGAGAAGAGCGATGCCAAGATTTCCGTGTTTGACCATGGTCTATTATACGGTGACGGCGTGTTTGAGGGAATCCGTTCCTATCAGCGCCGGGTGTTTAAGCTGAAAGAACATGTTGAACGGCTGTTTGAATCAGCGCACACGCTGATGCTAGATATTCCATTGACGCGCGAAGCATTAATCAAGGCGGTAATTTCTACATTGCAAACAAACAATTTGGATAACGCCTATATCCGCGTAGTGGTGACCAGAGGCGAGGGAGACTTGGGGCTGGACCCGCGTAAATGTAAAGGCAGCGCACAGGTAATTATTATTGCCGATAAGATTGTCCTGTATCCGGAAAAACTATACAAGGAGGGCTTGGAGATTATCACTGTGCCTACAGTGCGTAATCTGCCGGAGGCGCTTAATCCTCAGATTAAGTCGCTGAATTACCTGAATAATATTCTGGCCAAAATCGAAGCCAATAATTGCGGTTATCAAGAGGCAATTATGCTTGATTCAATGGGCTATGTGGCTGAATGCACCGGAGACAATATCTTTATCGTCAAAAATGCCGAGTTGTATACGCCGCCGCAGTGCATGGGTACCTTGCGCGGAATTACCCGCGATACAATTCTGGAGCTGGCCTTAAAATTAGGCGTGGCCCGACACGAACATGTAATTACCCGCCATGAGGTGTATATCTCTGATGAGGCCTTTTTGACTGGGACCGCAGCCGAGATTATCCCCGTGGTAAAAGTCGACGGCCGCAGTATCGGAAGCGGCTCACCCGGCAAAATCACCTTGAAGTTAATGAAGGAGTTTCACAACCTGACTCAAGCGGAAGGAGTTAAATACTGATATGTTATGCGATATCTGTCACAAGAATGACGCTACGGTACATCTGACGGAAATAATCGATAATCAGATTACGGAGTTGCATCTGTGTGAAGATTGCGCGCGCCAGAAAGGCACGCAGATGGAACAGCATTTCGGCCTGGCGGACCTGTTAGCGGGCCTGGCTGATTTGGGTCAGCAGTTTGAGGTGATGGGTAAGACCGAAACCAAATGCCCTAATTGCGGATTAAGCTATGATGATTTTCGGCGCATTGGACGGCTTGGCTGCAGCGAATGTTATCAGGCATTTAGGGATAGTTTGGTGGTGCTATTGAAAAGAATTCACGGCTCCACTCAACATTTAGGGCGCACACCGGCTAAACGGACAGCAACTCCTCAGGTAGAGAAGCCCTCCCTAGTGAAGCAATCCGAGGCGGACATTCTGCGGGTAAAATTACAAAAAGCGGTTGCCTTAGAAGAATTTGAACAGGCTGCGCGTCTGCGCGATAAAATCAGGACCTTGGAAGCCAAGAAGACTAGGACCAAGAAATCCGGAGAACAGAACACAAAATGAAACTTAATGACCTGATCAATCAAAATTGCGAATGGTTAAAGGGCACGGGGCCCAACTCTAATATTGTAATTTCTAGTCGAGTCAGACTGGCCAGAAATTTAAGATACATCCCGTTTGCGCATCGCGCTAATAAAAAACAGAAGGAAGACTTGCTGAAGAAGATTAAAGAGGCCGTCGATACCACCAATTATACTAAGGGTGCGCTGTTCTTAAGCCTAGCCGACTTAAGCAACCTGGATAAGCAATTTTTGATTGAGCGGCATCTGATTTCCAAGGAACATGCCCTGCATTCCGATAGTAAGGCGGTCATCATCAGCGATCAGGAGATCTTAAGCATCATGGTTAACGAGGAAGACCACTTAAGGATTCAGATTATGCAGTCCGGATTTAATCTGGATGAGGCCTGGAGGATTGGCAGCCAAATTGATGAAGAATTCGGCAAAAAACTGGAATATGCCTTTTCGCAGGAGTGGGGTTATTTAACCGCCTGTCCGACTAACGCCGGAACAGGCCTGCGCGCTTCGGTGATGCTACATTTGCCGGCTTTAGTTGTGACTAAGCAAATTAATAAGGTCTTGCAGGCCATCACTAAATTGAGCTTGACCGCCCGGGGTTTTTATGGCGAGGGCACTGAAGCCAGCGGTAATTTCTTTCAGATCTCCAATCAGGTTACCCTGGGCCATTCCGAAGAGGATATCTTAGACAATATTGAGCGGATTATCAAGCAGATACTCGGCCATGAGCAGAATGCCCGGCAAGCGCTGTTTGAACAAGAAGGAGCGATAATTAAAGACCGGATCTGGCGGGCCTATGCTACCTTGCAGAATGCCCACATTATTAGCAGCCGAGAGTCTGTAGATTTACTTTCTTCGGTGCGGCTGGGCATAGATATCGGTCTACTTAAAGGGTTGGACATCAAGACCATTAACAGGATTTTTATTTTAATTCAGCCGGCGCATCTGCAGAAATTAGAAGGCAAGGCTCTTTCTGCCCAAGAGCGGGATGTCAAAAGGGCGGAGATGATCAGGAGAGAATTAGGGGGAAAATAAAATGTTTAACAGGTTTACAGAACGGGCCAGAAAAGTAATTATTTTAGCCAAAGAAGAGGCTAAGCGTTTTAACCACGATTATATCGGCACCGAACATATTCTGTTGGGATTAATCCGCGAAGGTGAAGGAGTGGCCAGCGCGGTGTTGCAGAATCTGGGGTTGGGTTTGGATAAGATTAGGCTGGAGATTGAGAAGCTGGTTCAGCCTGGTCCGACTACTGTTATTTCCGGAGATATACCTTTTACGCCCCGGGCCAAACGAGTGATTGAATTGGCTATGGAAGAGGCCCGGAACTTAGGGCATAATTATATCGGCACCGAACATTTGCTCCTGGGGTTATTGCACGAAGGTGAAGGAGTGGCCGCCCAGGTCTTGTTAAGCTTAGGGTTAGATTTGAATAAACTGAGAAATGAAGTAATGGAGTTGTTGGGTCAGGGAATACCCGCTCCAGGCCAGCCCAGTCCGCAGGGAGCAAAGGCAAAAGGCAAGACCCCGGCCCTGGATGCTTTTAGCCGGGATTTAACCAACTTAGCCCGGGAAGGCAAGCTCGACCCGGTGATCGGGCGGAAGAATGAAATTGAACGGGTAATCCAGATTTTGAGCCGGCGCACGAAGAACAATCCGGTGCTTTTAGGCGAGGCCGGAGTAGGCAAGACCGCCATTGTCGAGGGTCTGGCCCAGCAGATTGTTGGCGGCAATGTCCCCGAGGTGCTCAAGGATAAACGCTTGGTAATTATTGACTTGGCCTTGATGATTGCCGGGACCAAATATCGCGGCCAGTTTGAAGAACGGATTAAGGCCGTGATGGATGAGATTAAGCGCTCGGAAAACATCTTGATGTTTATCGACGAGTTGCATACCTTAGTGGGGGCCGGAGGGGCCGAAGGCGCAATTGACGCTTCCAATATTCTTAAACCCGCTCTTTCCCGCGGAGAAATTCAGTGTATTGGCGCCACTACTTTGGATGAGTATCGCAAATATATTGAAAAGGATGCGGCCCTGGAGCGCCGCTTTCAGACCATTATGGTTGATCCGCCCACAGTAAAAGAAACCATTGAGATTCTCAAGGGCTTAAGAGACAAGTATGAGGCGCACCATAAGATTAAGTTTACCGACGAGGCCTTAGAGCAGGCCGCCAAACTTTCTGACCGCTACATTACCGGACGCTATCTTCCGGATAAGGCTGTGGACTTAATTGATGAAGCCGGCGCCAAGGCCCGACTTTCTTCTTTGACTGCGCCGCCGGATTTACAGGAGATGGAGCAGAAGATTGAACAGATTAGGAAAGAAAAAGAGGCAGCGATTAAAAGCCAGGACTTCGAAAAGGCCGCCAAGTTTAGAGATGAAGAAAGAGTGGCCAAGGCAGAGTTACAAAAGAAGAAAGAAAATTGGAATAAGAAAAAGATTGAAGCTACCCCCACTGTTGGCGAAGAGGAGATTGCCGAGATAGTCTCTAAATGGACCGGGATTCCGATTTCCCGTTTAGAGCAGAAGGAATCAGAACGGCTGTTGAAGATGGAAGATGAGATGCATAAAAGAGTGATTGGTCAGGATGAGGCCATTGCCACGATTGCTCGAGCGGTCAGGCGTTCCCGCGCGGGCATTAAGGATCCCCGCCGGCCGATCGGCTCGTTCGTATTCTTAGGACCCACGGGAGTGGGTAAGACGCTGCTGGCCCGGGCCTTGGCTGAGTTTATGTTCGGTGATCAAGAGGCCTTAATTCAGCTGGATATGTCCGAGTATATGGAGAAATTTAACGTCTCCCGTTTGGTCGGCGCTCCTCCGGGTTATGTTGGTTATGAAGAAGGCGGCCAGCTGACCGAGAAGGTCAGGCGCCGGCCGTATTCGGTAGTTTTGCTTGATGAGATTGAAAAGGCTCACCCCGACGTATTCAACATTTTGTTGCAGGTGCTGGAGGACGGCCGGCTGACCGATAGCTTCGGCCGCAAAGTAGATTTTCGCAATACCATTTTGATTATGACCTCAAACATCGGCGCGGATATCCTGAAGAAACAAGGCTCTTTGGGTTTTAAGTCGCAACAGGAAGACGTAACTTTTCAGGAGATGAAGAATAAACTGCTGGATGAAGTCAAACGCACCTTTAAGCCGGAGTTCTTAAACCGAATCGACGACATCAATGTTTTTCACCCCTTAACCAAGGAAGACCTTTATCGGATCGTTGATATTGAGGTAGCCGAAGTGCAGAAGAGGTTAGCCGAACAGGAGATTACCTTGGAGCTGGATAAACCGGCCAAAGAGTTTCTGATTGAAAAAGGTTTTAATCCGGTTTTTGGCGCCCGCCCGCTGAAGCGTACTATCCAGAGATATCTGGAGGATCCGCTTTCGGAAGAAATCATCAGTAAGAAATACAAAGAGAAAAGGAAAGTCAAGGTTACCAGTAAGAAAGATGAACTGGTATTCACTTGAGACACGCCTGCCTGCCGGCCCGCCTGCCGGACGGACGGGCAGGCAGGCAGGGATATACACGGATTTTCTACGGATGGACACGGATGAATTTGGAGAATGAGCAAGGTGTTTAGGCGGCAAAGAGTTAAAATAGTTTTGCTTTTGATTGTTGTCTTAGCCGGTTTTGTTTATCTGCGCAAGGAAGTGTTCTTTCGCCAGCGGCTTGAGGAAATAATCAAACAGAGCTTAGTCAGGAATCTTCCCTGCAAAATTTCTATTGCCGCGATCAAGCCGCACTGGCTTTATGGATTGGTCTTGCGGGATGTAGAAATCAGCTTTCCGCAAATTTCCGGCTTCATTTTCAAGATCAATGTCGAACAGGCCCAGGTTAAATTTGGTTTCAGGCAACTGGTTTCTGCCCGCAGACTACAGCTTGAGCGCCTGCGGCTTATTGCGCCGGTACTTACTATACATTACTTGCCAGAAGCGGAGCATAATTCCAACTCCTTGGCGCAATCTTTAGATAATGTTAAGCTTAAACCGATTTCAGAAAACTTAGAACTGGTTTTGGAAAATGGCGAGGTATCCTTTGCAGAGGCCCAGACGTTAGTTAAGAATTTATCCGGTAGTTTATTCTTTAACCAGGAGGGCCTCTATTTCAGGGATATTAATATCGGGCTGCCCGCCACTCATAAATCTGGGCCGGCGGGCCTGCCCGCCACTCATAAATCTGGGCCGGCGGGCCTGCCCGCCACTCATAAATCTGGGCCGGCGGGCCTGCCCGATATTAGTTCCCAGGCAGTTCAGGTTCACGGAGAACTGACCGATAAGCTTTGTTCTCTTACTGTAAATCTGGACCATGTTCAGCTCGGCAATTTTGATGTTTTGACCAATGTTGCCTTAGATCTGAATAAAAGGGTTGACAATAATATTACTAGCTTAAACGGCAGCTTAAAGACTTACGGATCTGTGCTGAATAATCGGCCCTTCCCCGAAGTAAACTCTTCCTTTGAGATTAAAGAATCAAAATTGCGCATTCTTACTTTAAATTTAGGCGAGCAGTACGACCTGCGCGGTGTCGTTGATTTACACAAGCCCTTTAACGCGGATTTATCTCTAAATTTTTATCAGACTATGCCCCATCAGCTCATTGCCCGGCTAAGTCCGGAAGGGGCCGCGCCCAATTTCTCCGGTTTAGTCAATGGTTTAATTAAAATTTCCGGGCCGATCATGCGCCCTAAAGTGGAAGGTTATCTTGAGGCCAAGGATGGGCATCTGGGAGAATTAAATTACCTAAACGCCGATATCTACATCAAAGGACGTTATCCGCAGCTTCTAATCACTGATTCGCGCATCTGCCGCGAAGCAGAATGCTTTATTATGGAAGGCGCGATAGATTTGGCCAGTTTAGGCAGCCAGGATTCTTTACAGCTCGACTTTAAGTCCGATCAGGGCGTGCTTTGGCAGGGCTGGGATATTACGGCCAGCCGTGATAGCCAGATGCATATGTCTAAGAGCGTGTCTGATGATTTCAAGGTGACCTTTGATGCCTTTGCCCGGCCGATGCGTTCGGGGCCGGAATTTATGGATAGTCAGGCTGATGCCGCTGCCGATGAGCATGACAGCGAGCTGGGTTTAGAATATAAAATTTTTGGCGACAAGTCGATTACCATCCGCTTGAAAAAAGACGAAGGTGTTTTGGGTATGGAGCGCAGGGTTAAATTCTGATGAATACAGAGATTAAGGAGTACTTAAGCAGATTAGGCAAGAGGTTTTTGGATTTTATTTATTATGTGGGCGGTATCGGCTTGCTGGGAATCAGAACGGTATTTTGGCTGTTTGTGCCCCCCTTAAAGCGCCAGCAGGTATTTAGCCAAATGACTAAAATCGGCCTGAACAGCTTGTTTATCGTTTTTCTCTGCTCCTTATTTACCGGGATAGTTTTAGTTTTTCAGAGCGCCTATCAACTGCAGAAGTTGGGCGCAGAGAGATTTGTTGCTCATTTGGTCGCCCTTTCGATGTGCCGAGAACTGGGTCCGGTGTTTACGGCCCTGGTACTCGCCGGAAGAGCCGGCGCCTCGATTAGCGCAGAACTGGGAACGATGCGGGTGACCGAACAAATCGATGCCTTAGAAACTATGGCCACTAATCCCATTAAATATCTGGTAGTGCCGCGATTTTTGGCCCTAGTAGTGATGCTTCCTCTGTTGACCATTTATGCCAATTTTATCGGTATCTTTGGCGGATATATCGTAGCCATCAGAAAACTGGGCTTGACCTCCACTATATATATTAACTCAACCTTTGAGGCCTTGGCCTTAAAAGATATATTCAGCGGCCTGTTTAAATCATTGGTATTTGGTGTAATTATTTGTTGTGTTTCCTGTTATCAGGGCTTAAATGCCGAAGGCGGGGCCGAAGGAGTAGGCAAGGCCACCACCTTAGCCGTGGTAATTTCTTTCATCTTAATTATCGCTGCCGACTGCCTATTTACCGCCTTTTTCTATTTTGTATAACAAACATATGCCAGCTGACCAACAGACCAGCTGACCAACAGACGAATATGATAGAAATAATAAATTTATGTAAATCATTCAATGGTCACCAAGTTCTCAAAAACCTGAATCTGACTATTAAAAAAGGCCAGACGCAGGTGATTATCGGCCGCTCCGGATGCGGGAAAAGTGTTTTACTGAAGCATATCGTAGGCCTACTCAAGCCCGATTTGGGCCAGGTGATTATTGATAATCAGGATATTACCCAGGTTAGCGATAAGGAACTTAATCAATTGCGTCTGCGCATGGGTCTCTTGTTTCAGGGCGCAGCCCTGTTTGATTCCTTGAGCGTGGGAGAAAATGTAGGCTTTATTTTACGCGAACATACCCAGGTGGATGAAGTTACGATCAACAAAAAGGTCAAAGAAAGCCTGGAATTAGTGGGTTTAAAAGGCATCGAAGAACTGATGCCTTCAGAATTAAGCGGAGGGATGAAAAAGCGCGTCGGTTTGGCCCGGGCAATTTGTGCCCGCCCGGATATTATTTTATATGGTGAGCCGACTACCGGAGTCGACCCGATTATGGCCGATGGCATCAATACCTTGATTCGCCAGCTGCACGATAAATTGCAGGTTACTTCCATTGCTGTTACTCATGATATGGTCAGCGCCTATAAAATATCCGATCAGATCTCGATGCTTTATGACGGGCGGATTGTCGAAAGCGGGACTCCGGAAAAAATAAAAAATAGTCAAGACCCGATCGTGCGCCAGTTTATCAGCGGCGCGGCACACGGTCCGATTACCGAGTAAAATGAGGCATGAGTTTGATGGTTGTTACCCCGCCTCGTAACCCTAAAGGGTAGACCTTGCAATTCCTTTAAGCAAGGGTCTAAGAAGCAGAGAAATTCTCTTCGATAATTTCTCTGCACCCGGCGGGATTAATTCGCACGTTCTTACGAAGAGAAACTAAAGAAGATGCAGTTACGAAAATTGAAAATTTTCGTAACTGCAGTGCTCATTGAAGGAGGAAAATAATGACGGGCAAGTCAAATTTAGAACTAAAGGTTGGGATATTTATTTTTATCGGTATACTTATTTTAACCCTGGGTATATTTTCTATCGGTGAGGTCTATTTCTTTCGTTCTGGTTACAATATTAAAGTATCGTTTAGTTTTGCCAGCGGCATTAATGTAGGGGCAGCGGTGCAGGTAGCCGGCATAGAAGTAGGCGAGGTGAAAGAGGTAAATTTGACTTACGATGAGAAAGAAGGCACAACTAAAGCGATAATCTTCGTTTGGTTAGACGCAGGCGTCAGGATTCCTCAGGATTCCCGGGCCTACGTTAACCTTTTAGGCTTGATTGGCGAGAATTATTTGGAGATTATCCCCGGAACAGACTATAAGCATTTATTAAAAGAAGGGGATGTCTTGATTGGACGCGACCCGGCCTCAACAGAAAACCTGATGGAGGTGGCGCATCAGGTTGCGGTTAACTTTGAAAGCCTCTCCGGCTCGCTAAATGAGGTCTTGGATGAAGAAACCAAGGACGCCCTGCAAAAGACTATCCATAACTTTCGTGACTTTTCTGAAAACCTGAAAGTAATTACCGGGCGCCTTGAGCGCGGCGAGGGAAAACTAGGCGCCTGGCTTAAACCCAAAGCAATCCGCAAGAAGAAAAAGTAGTCCAAAAGTACAATATACAAATTCCAAATTACAAACAAATCCCAATATACAATATACAAACACACAATGATAAGCGTAGGGAAGCGGTCAAGTCTTATTTTTGCTGGAAATTTTCTCCTTTGCTTGAAGCAGCCTTTGGTTCTTAGGTACTAAATGCTCTTTCTCAGCTTTT
>JAFGCM010000035.1 GCA_016932635.1 Candidatus Omnitrophota bacterium | reverse complement strand
GTACGGGTGATTTTACCCACTATCTTTGGCTGCAGGAGTTAAAGAGCAAGCTTAAATCCTGCGGCAATGGACTTTTTTCCTACGAGGGAATAAATTTTATGCTTACTGTCGAAGTGAGCAACATCTATTCCAAAAACGGCCGGGGCCGCCGGGTGCATAATATTATTTTTGCCCCTGATTTTGATACTGTGGAAAAAATTAACGATGAGCTGGCCGGATTCGGCAATCTTTCTGCTGACGGGCGGCCGATGTTAGGCCTGGATTGCGTATCACTCGTAGAAATAGTATTAGGCGTCAATCCTGCTTGCTTGCTTGTCCCCAGCCATGCCTGGACCCCCTGGTATAGTGTTTTTGGCTCCAATTCGGGATTTGATACGGTTGAGGAATGTTTTGAGCAATACAGCAAAGAAATTTTTGCCTTGGAAACCGGTTTATCGTCGGACCCCGGAATGAACCGGCGCTTAAGCGCGCTGGACAGATTTAGCTTAATCTCAAATTCCGACGCCCACAGCCCCTGGCGCTTGGGTCGCGAGGCCAATGTCTTCAATTGCGAACTAAGCTATTTGGCAATTTTAGATGTATTAAAGAAAAAGGACAAGCAGGGGTTTCTCTATACGATAGAATTTTT
Source organism: Candidatus Omnitrophota bacterium (assembly GCA_016932635.1). Taxonomy (GTDB): domain Bacteria; phylum Omnitrophota; class Gorgyraeia; order JAFGHF01; family JAFGHF01; genus JAFGCM01. The sequence goes on along the minus strand of JAFGCM010000035.1, from coordinate 4,335 downwards.
TCCCCAGGAGGGGAAGTACCATTATGACGGCCACAGAAATTGCAATGTCCTTTATGCGCCCGGCGAAAGCAAGAAGAACAACAATATCTGCCCGGTCTGCGGCCGGACGCTCACCATTGGAGTTATGCACAGGGTAGAACAACTTGGGGATAGACCTGAAGGGTTTGTTTTAGAAAATGCCGTTCCCTATAAAAATTTAATCCCTCTGGATGAAATTATTGCCGCGGCCAAAGGGCTGGGCAAGGAGAGCAAGTCCGTCGAGCAGGAATATCGGCTTTTGCTCCAGAAGCTGGGTGAGGAACTGGATGTGCTCATGAATGTGCCTGAAGAAAAACTGCTGCAAAGTTGCGCCCCCAGGATTGCTCAAGGCATTATCAATGTGCGCCGAGGAAATCTGAAGATCACGCCCGGCTACGATGGCGTCTACGGTAAGATTGATATTTTCGGCGCAGAAGAACAAACAGCAGAAAAACAACTCACTTTATTTTAATAAAGATGTTCGCGCCTGTCCTCCTGCGGCCTTTCATCGAGCAGACAATGGAAAGGCCTTGAAGGACTAGGAAGAATAACTAAAGAAGTTCGCGCCTGTAGCTCAGTTGGATAGAGCACCGGCCTCCGGAGCCGGGTGCGTAGGTTCGAGTCCTACCAGGCGCGCCAATTTAAATAGGGACACATCCTATTTCTTGACTAACTTTTTCTTTAATGATATAGTTCTCTTATGCCAAGAATAGCCCGCATTATATACACAGGATACCCTCACCACATAGTCCAAAGAGGCAACAACAGGCAGGATGTATTTTTTAGCAATGCAGAAAAGAGAGTTTATCTTGAGTTATTAAAAAAATACAGCAAAGAGAATAACTGCTCTATTCTTGCCTATTGCCTAATGCCTAATCATATCCATATCTTAGCTGTGCCGTATCAAGAGCTTTCTTTGGCCAAAACAATGCAGAAATTAAGCCTTACCTATACCCAGTACATTAACAGCAAATACAGCCGCACCGGAAGGCTGTGGGAATGCAGGTTCCATTCGACAGTTGTCGATAAGGATGCTTATCTCTGGAAGGTGTGCCGGTATATCGAACGTAATCCTGTGCGGGCAAAGATAGTGCAGAGTCCTACTGAATATGAATGGTCTAGCGCCAAGATAAATACTTCAGAAGCAGAGAGCAGCTTCATTGAACCTATTTGGAAGAATTATATTAAGTTTGATGAATACCTTGAATTCCTGAACAGCCAAGAAGATGAAGAGCAGATTAAGGAAATTCGTAAGTCTACATTAAAGGGTAGGCCTGTAGGAACTCAGGATTTCTTGAAACAAGTTGCTCAAGACTTAAATATTTCAATATATTCACGAAGAAGAGGAAGACCAAAAAAGAATGAGGAAAGATAAAGAAAAAAAATGGGATGTGCCCCTATTTATCGCAGTGATTGGGGGACATGATTGTTCGGTGAAGGTGGCTAAGGTTGCCGAGGAAGTAGGCAAGGGTATTGCCCAGTTAGGCGCTACTTTAGTTTGCGGCGGCTTGACTGGTGTAATGGAGGCGGCCTGCAAAGGCGCAACATCTGCCGGCGGAAAGACTATCGGGATTTTGCCTGGGCACGATAAGCGTGAGGCCAATCATTATGTTGACATCCCTATTGCTACCGGTTTAGGCTATATGCGCAATAATTTAGTAGTCAAGAATGCCGACTGTGTGATTGCCATTGACGGCAAAGAGGGCACGCTTTCGGAGATTGCCTTTGCCTTGCAAATGAATAAACCAATTGCCGGCATTGACACCTGGGATATCCCCGGAGTAATTAAGCTCAAGAATGCCCGAGAAGCAATAGAGTGGATTAAAAATAGGGACACATCCTATTTTAAGAAGAGTAAAGCAAAGTAGGAAAAATAGGATGTGTCCCTAATTTTTTAGGAAGGAGCAGAGTGCCGGAATTACCGGAAGTTGAGACAATTCGGTGGGATTTAACTAAGGACGTTAAGGGTAAGAGGATTAGAGACGTTGAAATCCTCAATGCCAAGGTGATTAAGGAGCCGAAACCAGCGCAATTTAAGAGCCGGCTTAAAGGTGTCTGCTTTGTGGACTTTTTACGCCGGGCCAAGGTCTTAGGCATCAGGTTGTCTTCCGGAGAATATCTGGTAGTGCATTTAAGGATGACCGGGCAACTGGTTTATTCCGCTTGCAAGGAAGAAAAGGCGCGGGTAATCTTTACGCTATCCGACGGTAAATTCTTAAATTTTAATGATCAGCGGCTGTTTGCCGAATTGCGCCTGGTTAAGGATTGGCAAGATTTAAAGTTTCTGCGTCAGTTAGGGCCGGAGCCGCTGGAGAAGGACTTTACTGAGCCAAGATTTCGCCAGATGCTTAAAGGCAAAAAAACCAAGATCAAACCGCTGTTAATGGATCAGGGCTTTATTGCGGGAATCGGCAATCTCTATGCCCAGGAGGCGCTGTTTTTAGCCGGCATCTGTCCGGCCCGAGCGGCCAATGCTTTAAAAGTACAGGAAATCAAAAAACTCTATCAAGCCATCAAACAAGTTTTGCAAGAAGGCATTCGGTATCGCGGCTCATCCATAGATAACTATGTCAATGGCCGAGGCAAAAGAGGCCAATATCATTTGCGCCTGAAGGTCTATGGCCGGGATGGCGAACCTTGCCTAACGTGCAAGGCTAGGATTAAGAAGATACAATTAGCCGGCCGGGGAACTTGTTTTTGTCCAAGATGCCAAAAATAATTCAAGGAAAATTTAGGATTTTAGACAATAGAAAAGTGGGGCGGGGCTATTTTAGGATGGCGATCGCTGCGCCCAGGATTGCTAAAGCGGCCCGGCCCGGACAATTTGTGCTTTTGCGCTGCAGCAATGGCCCGGAGCCATTATTAAGGCGGCCGTTTAGTTTTCACCGTTTGCGAAAGAACAGTTTTGAGCTGCTCTACAAAGTGGTTGGCCGGGGCACAAATCTTTTGTCAAAAAAGAAAAAAGCTGATACAATAGATGTGCTCGGCCCCTTAGGCAACGGATTTAATTTGCGCTCACCAGCTATTTTAGTTGCCGGGGGCATGGGCGTTGCGCCGTTAGTGGCATTAGCGGAACAATTAGCGGATAGAAAACAGATCCTTGTTTTCATTGGAGCCAGGACCAAACAAGAAGTTTTATGCCGGCAGGATTTTAAGAGATTAGGGCTTAAAGTACACATTGCCACCGACGACGGCAGTCTCGGCTACAAAGGTTTAGTCACGGGTTTATTGAAAAAGATTTTACTACGAACTACGAACTACGAACTACGAACTACAATATATGCTTGCGGCCCCAAGCCGATGTTGAAAGAGCTATCGCAAATCGGCAGACGTTCAGGTATGACTACATACGGTTCTTTGGAGGAAAATATGGCCTGTGGGGTAGGCGCTTGTTTAGGTTGCGCTGTGTCCACCACTAGTGGCTACAAAAAAGTTTGTAGCGATGGTCCGGTATTTAACTTGCAAGAAATTAACTGGGAGCAATGAACCGAAAGGAGGTAAAAGATGAGCCGCATCGTTGATGTTTTGATTCTTTTGGCGGCAATCACTTTTATTATCGGGATGGGGATCGGTTACGGATTTTTGGTAGATGTATTTTGCGCCGGCACCTTTTGGAGATTTAGCCTTGGCTGTTTGGCCTTTGCCAGCACCTTAATTCTGTTACAGATTAGAGATAAGAAGTAATACACGGATAAAGTATGTCTAATCTCGCGGTGTCTCTGGGCAAGTTAAAGTTAGCCAATCCTATTATCATGGCTTCGGGGACCTTTGGTTACGCCCAGGAATATCAGGACTTAGTGCCGCTGAAAAAATTAGGGGCGCTGGTTACTAAAACCATTACCCTCAAGGCGCAAAGGGGCAATCCTGCCCCACGGATTGTTGAAACTGATCAAGGGATGCTCAACGCCATTGGGTTAGAAAACCCCGGGGTAGAAGCCTTTGTCAGAGAAAAGCTGCCCTTTTTGCGGAAAATCGGCATCCCGATAATTGTCAGTATCTCAGCAGACACCCCGGGGCAATTTGCCCAACTAGCCCGCAGATTAAGCCGGGAAAAAGGGATTGCCGCTTTAGAATTAAATATTTCTTGCCCCAATTTAGGTAAACGGGGATTGATTGCTCAAGATGCCCGAGCTACCTATCGGGTAGTCCGGGCTGTTCAGGGCGCAACAAAATTGATCATCATCACCAAGCTTTCCCCGAACGTAACTGATATTACTGAAATTGCCCAAGCCGCCCAGGCAGCCGGCAGCGATATTTTGTCGCTGGTGAATACATTTTTCGGCTTAGCTGTAGATGCCACCAGTAAAAGGCCAAAAT
>JAFGCM010000034.1 GCA_016932635.1 Candidatus Omnitrophota bacterium | reverse complement strand
TTAAGCACACTTATTGAAACCTTAACTCAAGCTAAAGACACAAACAACCAGGCTTTATTCAACGGCTACCAGATTGCGCTTATCATAAAGTCAGCAGTTAAAGACAGTGAAATTAAATCAAAAATATATAATCTTCTTGCCGTAAAAGACGATTATGACAGATGCCTGCTTTCGCCGTTTGCAATAGCTTGGATTATTTATGCCAACAGGGGCAATACAATTCCCGAAAGGTTTCTTAGAAACTCTATAAGGCGGCTTTTATTTCCTAAAACTAAAGAAACTATTTTTAGTGAGGATTCTACCACCGGGGAAGTAACAGCTACTACTTATGTAGGAAACGGCAGAGAACCTTCCCCTGAAGAAAATATATTGCTTTCAGAATTAGAGGGATTAATTGAAGGCTATTTAAACAATAAACAAGCCAACCCTTGGTTAGCCAGAGTGCTTATGGAAAATTTGTATATTTTGTCAGAACCGGGGGCTTCAAGAGAGAGAAAACAGGCAATTAAAACTATAGCCGAAGATTCAAACAGCAGTATAAAAGAAGTAGAAGCATTATTGTTAGGATTAGCAGATTATCTGGTAGAAAAAGGCTATTCGCCAGAAACAGAAAAAGGGACAGCGGCCTTTTTTGATTCTGAAGATTCGTCCAATGCTTTTATCTTAGCGCCTTTGGCAATGATAACCCCAAGCTTAATAGCTGTATTGCTTGTGATTGGCCTCTGCCTATTTCTTCTGTCCCAGCCCCAACGCGGTCCGCCAAAAGGTAAAAGTCCAGCTAAGAAAGAATTTCCCAGCGGGGAAGAATTAGCACAAATCCGTGTAGCAATAGCCGGGCTAAAAGAGCGTATTCCGGAAAAATTGAAGCAATTGGAGTTAACTAGCGAACGTGAAGAAGAAGTTATCTTTGCAGCAGGAACAATGAAGATGTTACTTCCCGCGGGAAGCACAATTACTCTTGCACAGATTATTGATTGTATGGTTGGTGATTATACCAACTGGTTGCATGAATATAGGCTCAGGCACGGGCAATTACGTAAGGCCGGCAACGCAATTTTAGCGCCTACTTTTACTTTTTCCGCAGAGGTTTTTCCCGAATGTCCAGGAGAAAAACCGCGTTTCATCAGCTTATATTATCGCCCAGAGTTTTTAGTATTAGAGGTAATTCATTCCAAAGTAATTTCGCAAGGCGATATTTCAGCAAAAGGCGGAAACCGACTTTATTATTTGGATAATGCAGGGTATTTACGCAAAATAAAAGGAGAAGGTACAAAGCCAGCGTTGCTTGAAGTATGCGACCTTTCTTTAACTATGAAGCCTAAGAGTTTTTGGTGGGCAACCGGTTTAGACGGCAGTAAGACTTTGACATTAGCCAATAAAGAGGTGTTGTTAGCAAGGAGTGATCCGTTAGAAGAAGCGGTGGTGCGAGAATTAAAACTTTGTGTAGCTTCATTTATATCTTCAGGTATACTTTGCGGGCTTTGTAGGTTTGGCCCGGATATGAATACCGGGGAGCTGCAGGATGTTATCATTGATGAGGCTTACGTTGTTCAGGAGGAGCTGGGATTTGAAAAGGCTATGTTAGCTTCAACTAGCGGTAGTTCCAACAAAGGGTCCTTTAGCCACGCCGAATTGAGAGCTACTAGTTTAAGCGCGGTTGAAACAATGATTGCCGATTTAGAAAATCCGGATTTAACTAAAAAATACGGCATAAACCCTAAAAACGTTTCAATCGCTATTCAGGGTTTTGGCGAAGTAGCTACCGGGATGATTCTTTATCTGAAAGAGACCTATCCGGAATTATTTCAATATCTGCATATTACTGCTTTAAGCAACGTGCCGCAAGATAATTTGGAGGCAGGTGGAGGAATTCATTCTTCGGCAGGCCTTGACATTAGTGCTATTTTTAAATTAGTAGATAAGCGTAATGAATTACTTGCGCAAAATTCCGGCATAGATAGATTCCGGTTAATTGAAGGATATACATCACCTTGTGTAAGGTTTAAAGGAACAGAAGGAGCGCGGGAAATACTTTTCCAGGGTGCGGATATTATTATGCCGGCAGCAGTACCGGATGTATTTAGAACCGTTGCCGATATAAAGAGATTAAAAGAAGCCGGCACAAAGGCAGTGTATGAGCCGGCAAACAATTCAATCAGGCCTAACGTTATAGTTTCTGTTGATGAGATACTTCAGAATAACCCAAAAAATATCTCTAGCGAGCAGCTTACGGATAATCTAAAAAGATATGCAGGTCAGGTAATATATTTAGAAGATGTATTCGATATTTTTAATATATACCTAAAATTCGGGCCCATAACTAACAGCGGCGGAATACGTGCTTCGCGTGAGCAGATTGAGCATTGGGAAAGGGAAGGCAGGGCTACCATTATCCGCAATATGTCAGCAAGAGGCGTACATGTCCAAGACGATATTGCCGACCTTTCCGTATTACATACGCTTTGGTTGACGCAACGGCACTTAGAGACTGGAGTTTCACCTACTCGCCTGTTTTGGGCGGCGATAGAGCGCCTGGAACGGGATTTTTACAGCTTGCTTAACAATCCCGATGAGGAAATGCGCTTATTGACCAGCCGCTATTACCGTCAGGGAGCGCATCTTGTGGATGCGCGGCATTTTGCCGCTGCGGATTTAGCGCATGACCGTTTCTTTCTGGAAGGTTCAGGCGGATTTGATTTGCGCGAGGAGCTTACGATTTACGGCAGGGACATATCTGCAAGGATGAATTTGTTTAAGTTGGGAAGAGTTAAGATTGACGATGCAACAAGAAAAAGCCTCTTGCCGCAAGTAAGAGATTTGTTAAATTCAGCCCGCCAGGTACAGGTAAGGAAAAGTGCGGCTGAATGCTTAGGATTTTTATCCGACCCACAAGCTAAAAGCGCTCTGGCAAGGGCAGCAAGGGATCCTGATATTCATGTACGTGTTTGGGCAAAATGGGCGCTGGAAAGGATAGACTCTGTTTCTAATTCAAAAGTCGATATTGATAGAATTTTAACTATAGTAAGAAATTTTGGGCTCAAGACTTGCTTACTTAGAGCGGTAATGCTTATTTATTTATTGAGGCTTTTGGGCGAGGAAGCTGAATTAGGGGGTATGTTTATAAAAGGAGAAGATTTTCCTTTTCAATATATTGTTTTAACAAAAAGGTGGGGGCAAAAGGATGTTATGCCTTTTGGCGGCGAGAGCCAAGATTATGATCGGACAGAAAAGATAACCAGTGGAGATGATTACGAAAGAGGCTTAGCTAGCTTAAGAAAGAAGGGTTATCTTGTTCGTGCAGAGAAAGCATTATATGCGGAGCGCGGGAATAAAGGAGATAGAAACAGTTTCCAACCCAATCGGGAAACTGGGTCGGACTCAATCGGGACACTGTCCCTGTTTGCGCCCCTCCTGGCTTTCCCGGATGCGCTGGTGGGGATGAACTACGGGCTGACCTTTGCTTTTGCGCTGGCGGCGCTTGGCTGCGTGCTGTGGGCGCAGGGCGGAAAGGGAAAAAAGAGCTCATCCCCCTTGTATATCTTACTTTACCGTATGTTAAGAAGGATATGGAAAAGGCATGGATTTTTGCCTATAGACTTTTGTAAAATAATGGCTTTAGTTTATACCCCGCGGATAGCCGAGGTGGCCACAAAGATTAGTAAACAGCCGGTTCAATTTGAGAAACTAGTTTGCATTCGGAATAATCCCTCTAATCCTCTATGGATTGTTACTGACGGCTCTGCGGTTTTAGGTTTGGGGAGCATAGGTTATAAAGCCGCGGGGCCGGTGATGGAAGGAAAACAGGCGCTGTTGAAGTGGTTTGCAAATGTTGACGCCAACATTTTATTGGTGGATACTCAAGAAGAATGGTCTCAAGAAGGGCCTCAAGGGCCTATAGCAGTAGCCAAAAAGATAGTTGAGGCTGCAGAAGGCATAAAAGACGCTTATGGCAAAAATATCCTGGTAATGCTGGAAGATATTGCCAGGCCGGCCTGCTTTTATGTTGAAAGAATGTTAAATAGCAAGAAAAGAGCTATCCCGACAATTCACGATGACCAACATGGAACAGCGATTGTTTTAGCAGCCGGAGTGATTAATGCTTTAAGGCTAGCAAAGAAAAAACTAGAGCAAGCCAAGATAGTTATTTCAGGAGCCGGCGCTTCGGGCATAGCTGTTTGCAGGCTGCTTAATTGGATAGGCGTAGTGGAGATTATTTGTTTTGATACAAAAGGGGCAATATCTGCAAAGAGGCAGGACCTTAATTTTGCCCAGAAGCGGATTGTTGCGTTTAACTGTTCAGATTTTTCCGGCAGCATACAAGATGCGCTTCGCGGCGCAGATGGTTTTATTGGCCTATCCAAGCCAGGGCTATTTGCGGATAGAGAAGAAGAAGTACTTTCTTCGATGAAGCCGGACAGCTTTGTCTTTGCCTGTTCAAATCCTGCCCCGGAATTTAATATCGCTAACATCAAAAGGCTGCAAAGCAAACCGGAATTTCCTGTGAAGATAGTTGCCTGCGGAAATTTTGGAACTCCCCGGGTAACTACTTTAAACAACTGCTATGCCTTCCCGGGAGTTTATATGGCCTTAATTGACCTTTTTGAAGAGGGATTGATACAAGAGGGCTTTACCCCCGACGATATTCTGGAGTTGACTAAAGATGCTGCTTACGCTTTGGCCGCTCTTGCCGGCGATAAAGAATTGAATAGCGAGTTGGTTCTTCCCGCTACTTTTGGGCCGGCAGGATATGATCTTAGGATTACTCAAGCGGTGGCAACTGCTGTATATAATCGGGTTTCTGGAACGCAGACTGAAAGATATGAAAACTTGCCGCTGGATTTGCAGATGCGGCACCAGGCATGTAAAGCCGCTCTTAAGCCGTGGCACAGGCAATTACTTCGCCGGCTTAGTGGCAGCGGAGATACCAGAGGTACCGTTTTACAATCCGAAGCGGAAAGTGCCCCAGATTCAAAGCGGACACTGTCCCTGTTTGCGCCCCTCCTGGCTTTCCCGGATGCGCCGGGGAACTGTCAGCCGTCAGCTGTCAGCTTGCAGCTTGCAGTGATTTTGGCCTTGGTGCTGGTATGCGGGTTAATGAGAAGGCAAGTTGGTGCAAGAAAGGAGCTATTTAGATGGTTATTTATAAAAACGCAGGCGGTTTTCGCTAGCAATGATAAGGGTTCTTTTTCAATCGGTAGTCAAGATAATTCTACAAGGCGGCTTGGGCTAGTTCTGTTCACCCCCCTGGCTTTTCCGGATGCGTTGCCGGTGTTTGTAGTTTTATGTGTAATTCCTTTGTTTATGCTTGTAATGGCTCAATCCCGGCGCCTTTCAGGAAGTTCGGGATCTCACGGTCTGTCGGGAGGAATACTCCCTAAGCATTTGGAGAGTTTAATCTACGAGTTTCGGCAGCCCGGATTTTTTCCCGAAGATATAGATTCGAGGAGATTAAAAGGATTAGCGAGCTGTGCGCCAGAAGTATATGCTTATTTGAAAACCTTAAAACAAAGAGTTGCCGAGGCAGATACCGCAAGCTATGACCCGTATAAACCGGGCCGCGCCTTAAGTCCGTTAAATCAGCTGAACAATTCCTTAATACACGCTGAATGCCTGGGAGGTTTAGACGATCTGGGTAACAACTTACGGGATAGAGATGTGCCTAATAGCGATGAGTTTTGCTCCTCGTTGGAGGCGATGATATTCAATTACTTCGCCAGCCTGGGCCGGGGGATAAATTACATCGGCAAAACATCTGAAGGCGAGATGTTTTTATTATTTGTCAAGTCGGAAACGGCAATGTTGGGTTTTCCTTTCCCTTGCAGGCAAACTTTTCAGGAGATACTGGAGGATGTCCCTTGGGGAGAGCGCGGCTACTTTAGGGCAGCGTGCAGAATATTAAAGAGATATCGGGGAAGATTAATTCCTTCGGCCGGTTCTCTTAGAGAGAAACTTCCCGCCGATTATAGAGGGCCGGATCCTCATCAACGGGAAAATTTTGCAATGGCGTCAAATTGTCTTGAGATTGCTCCGGATGAGCGCGTATGCGACTTTGGCTGTGCAGACGGGGCCTTTTTCGACTTTCTGCTGGAAACAGGCAGGCATTCGGATAAGAGCAGACTTACAGGTGTGGAGCGTTCAAAGGCACAAACCGCGGCGGCGAAATCTAAAGGTTACTCTGTATGGAGAATAGATTTGCTGTCGGCTGCTGGTTCAGGCAAAGACAGGTTAGAAGAGAGGATTGCCGAGGTCTTAGGCTCGGGGTACAAAGGCGTTTGCATCGATGTGTTTTATGTGAATACGAACAGTTTCATTAGGTTCTTAACCCGATACATTTCACACTGGAATTATATAGACGGGCTTCCCTGGAAAATGTTCTTTATTTGCGCTTTATTTGACCCGCGCGAAAGAGAGAATATGCAATACGAAAGACTGGAGGCATTTTTGCAAGAGGATTTGGCTTTAATGCCAACACAACTATTCAGGAGTAATGGCAGGGTATATTTAGTGTATGACAGAAGGGGAGCAGAAAAGAAATCAACCCGCCGTAGAAGAGATTCGTCTTCAGCCCGGCCGGCTATCAAGAGACTGTTCCTGTTTACTCCCATCCTGGCCTTCCCGGATGCGCTGACGCCTTTTTCCGGCTATGAGCCATCAGCGATGAGCTATTTGCCAATCTTGGCCTTGCTGGCCTTTAGCTGTGTGCTTTGGGCACAGGCAGAAAAAACAACCGTCTCAATAAACTATGGGAGTGTCGGGCTGTTTACTGTTAATCATTATGAAGCGCCGCAGATAGAGGCAGAGGGGCAAGTCATTGCAGCCTTAGAAGGAGCAGGCTTAGTAGTATATCGTGAGGCCGACCGTAATAAACAACCGCAAGACGTCACTCTTGAAGATGGGCATGAACCCCATTTCCAAACCCGCATTGGAAATGGTTCGGGTTCGGGCAGCCCCGCCCTTGCTGCGCCAAAGGTAACCGGCACAATTGCCGAGCTGTTAGTCAGAAATCCTACTCTTACACCCAAAGAGGCTGTAGCTATAGTGTTAAATAACGCTACGGCTTTGTCCAACCATCCGGCATTTCCTCTGGGAGACCTGGGCAGAGGGTTATTAAACAAAGAAGCAGCGCTTGCAGAAGCAGCTAAGGTTAATGCTCATAGAAGAGGACAAAGAAGTGTAATCTCCGGAGGGATAGCTGTTGTAATGCTCTTGAGTGCCGGTGTTTTGCTATTCAGCGAACTTGGGCGCAGAAAAAGAAATGCAAAGTCAAATGGGACACTGTCCCTGTTTGCGCCCCTCCTGGCTTTCCCGGATGCGCCGGGGGTGGATTTTGTCCGTCAACTGTCAACCGTCAACTGTCAACTAATTCTGGCCTTACTGGCGGAGGGGATGTGGATTTATTTATCTGGAGTGAGGGATAAAGGAAATGGTCTTAGTGCGGTCACTGAACAGGACATCGAAGTGGGTAAAGAAATCCTTGCGGCCAAGGAGATTGAAGCCAACACCCAAACGTGGAGAGAAACCTATTGTAGCCTTAAAAGATACCCCCCCTATTTTTACCAAAAGCTTATGCAGATATACAGGGATAAGGCTGCCATCGCCAACGGTAGAGTAAATCGTTTTGCCTTTTTCAAACTTTATTCCCAGATTAGAAGCTTCTTCAGTCGAAAGTACAGAAATAGAAGCACCCGAGTCCACATAGGCTTCGGTTTCTATCCAGCCTTTGGGGCCACGGATTCCGAAACCGATAATAGGACAGGCAATGCCTTTGTAGATTCGATAGGGAAATCTTATGGGAGATTTCTGCATAATATTAGAATATGGATGAAGTCTTGTGGCCTGGGGACAGGCATACTGGTTGGCACGATATTGGGGTGTTTTTTCTTAGCTTTCTCTATTGCTTTTTCACCGGTAAATATTTCTCCGCCAGAGACAACGATATGCTGTCCACCATACTTATCTACAATTTCTTCAAAATGGGCGGTAATCCAACTATCGTTATCAATCTTGTTCTTATGCTTTTTAGCAGCCACTTCAATCACCTCTATTGCAAAATATACTACATCTTCCGGCAGAAGTCAAGAGGTTTCCTTATTCTCCACCGGCTTGCCCTTAGTTTTTACCCCCATCCTGGCTTTCCCGGAAGCGCCGGGGGTGGATTTTGTCCGTCAACTGTCAACCGTCAACTGTCAACTAATTCTGGCCTTGCTGGCGGTGGGGGTTTGCGTAATAGCAAAAGCGGGGAAAAGGAAAGGTTATCGGGAAAATGATGCTACTTTAGTTTCTAGGATACTTAAGCGCTTATCAAGTGATTGGATTTCTTCACGGTCGGCTTTAGTTTGGACGAGCCTATCAATACTTTTGGTCAGTGCTTCAATTTTAGTTGTAGTGTTTCTCACAGCTATCTCAAGCACACTAATTTTTTCAAAGTTCCTCCCAACCTGGTCACGGATTGCGCCGACATCTTCCTTGAGAGATGTCATATCTTCGCCAAATACTTTAAATTCGCTTCTTAAGCCTTCAACCAGTGTGCCTACTTCGGTAGGCGTGAAGACATCTTTGGCAGACTTCTTGGGTTTAGCTTTGTTCTTATTCATAGTGCTACATATAATAAAGCCAAAAAAGTCAAATGTCAAGGGAAAACTTGAACCGAATCTTAATCTAGTTCCTCAGCGAAATTGCCTGTCCCTGTTTGCCCCCATTTAGCTTTCCCGGATGCGCCGGTGGGGTTGAACTATGGGCTGGCTATATGTTTACTGGTGGGGATGGCCGGGATGATAGTTTACAATACTCGGCCCATTGTGTCCAGGCAGCCAGGAGCTTGGGGTTTGGATACTAAGCATTTTTCAAGGCCTGTTCCTCCAAAATACATTGATGAAGAAGTCTTATATGACCAGGAATTAGGCCAGATTGCCAATAGAGTAGAAGGCAGGCGTAAACGCAGTGTAGTGCGTTCATGGTTTATTTATGTGCTTTCTGAGCGTAAAGAGCAAGCCAGACAATTACACTATGCATCCATAGAAACTTTAGTCGAAATGTTAAACAGCCTGGTAGAAGAAGAGAGGATTTTCTTTATCCTCAGGGTCCTTCCGGATTTACTGATTTCGGTCTGCGCCAAAGACGAAAATGTTAGAAAACAGGAACTAATTCTTAATACAATTCTTGAGTTCTCGTTAGGCCTGCAGGGTGAGAAGGGAATGAAAAGAAAGCTTGCTTGCAGTACGTCAGATTGGGCGTTTAAGATTGAAACTGAAGGTGAACAGAGGATTTGGTTCTATGAATGGATTTCTTTTTGCCTATATGAAGAGCGAAATAGGATATCCAGGCATTTACATACCAAAAAGGCCTTTATAAGCTGGCTTAAGCAAAGATGGACTATCTACCCCAAAGATGGCATAGAGGAATATCAATATTATTCTCCCAGGCCTTTATCTTTATGGGTGAGCGGCTGCGAAGGTCTTCTTTTATCTAATTTGTTTAGCTTTCGTCACAAGCTGGAGGGATATCAGCATTGCCAAAGCGAATATGTTTTTTGCCAACAACTTTTTGGTCCAGGCAAAAGGTGTTTAATTGTTGGTACTGGCTGGGACGGCGATCTTCCTAAAGTAGCCTCAGGACTATGCGGTAATTACATAGTTATTGACAAAGATTTTCGGGCAGTGCGCATTGCCAGGCAGGATTACGGCGCAAGAGTAAGGCGAGCTGACCTTTTGGAGCTTCCGTTTAAACCAGATAGCTTTGATGCTGTATTGGGATCCTCAGTGCTATCCTATATATTAGAAGACCAAGGAGAAGAAGTGCAAGCTCGTTTAGCTTACAACTTTGCCCGGGTTACAAAAGAAGGGGCCATTATCGGGTTTGCCTCCCCTTTAATGGTAATTGGGCGACAATTCTCAGAAAAATTAGAAGGGCGGGGTATTAGAGTCATTTGTCCCCTTAAGGGAAAAAACCTTCCAGAGCAGATTTACTAGTGGGACAAAGAGTTTCTTCTACCGTCTCTCAGCACACCAAGCGAAGAGTTCCCTTTTCAGCCCCGCCTGCGCCCTTTGGGCTTCGGCGGGCCCGCCCGCCCAGGATATTATGTGGCAGGTGGGTGAGCCCATCTTGGCTTCGCTGGTGGCAAATTTTATCAACGAACTAATCTTTCTGGCCTTGCTGGTGGTTGGTTATATGTTGTGGGTGAAAGGCGGAAATTACGAGGATAGAGAGGCAACTTTAGCTTCCAGGGTGTTAAGGCGTCCTTCCAATCTGATGAAATCTTCGCGGTCAAGTTTGGTTTTGGCGAGGTTGTTGATGCTTTCGGTGAGCGCTTCTATTTTAGCAGCCAGCACTTTGATGTCATCCTTAGTGGCCATGTTGGCAATATCTTTCTTGGTTGCTGAATTTTTAACAGCTATTTCAAGCAGGGAAATTCTTTCGAAATTACGAACCACCTGGTCATATGTGACATCCAGCTTCTGGCGCAGTTGCTCTTGCCCTTCAGCCAGAACTTTAAAGTTGCTCCTAGACTCTTCAAGGAGGACGCCTACTTCAGTTGCAGAGAAGTTCTTTTTATGGTTAGGCTTTGGTTTGAGACTTTTTTTACTCATAGTAGACTATATGATAAGTCCGCAAACGGTAAATGTCAAGGGAAAATTTTTAGACGTTTTAGACAGAGGCAGGCCGGATATTACTCTTGATGAATTAAAAGAAGCCCTGCAAGGCGCGTTGCGACTTAAATCTTCCAATATCCGATGCCTTGCAAAAGCGATGGCCGAACGTCCGATAGCTTCACGAAAAAGGCGGAGCATAAAAGATGTACAATGATTTTATTGAGTAAAAAGATAATGAATAATCTCGGAAGAAATTGTATAAATAGATACAGGAAGGAGGAGGGCCTATGTTCCAGAGTGATACGGAAATAGAGCGGCGGCAGTGTGAGCGGCTGTTGGTGAGATGCCCGGTGAAATTTAAGGCGCGCAGTGAAGGAAAAGTGATTGAAGGCTCAAGCAAAGATTTTAGCGACGGAGGAGTCGGTATTTTTACGCGCAAAAGGCTTAAGGCCGATACGCGCCTGGAGATGCAAATCAAACTTTTTCCTGAATTGAAGCCATTGAGTATCGCCGGCAAGGTGGTTTGGGTGGATAAACAGCGCCCGGGCTTATGGCGGGCGGGAGTATCGTTTGATGAACTGGCGTTTATTAAGGTGATGAAGCTTTTAGTAGGTCCCAAGGCGACTTGAATTGCTATAACTACTTGACAAACAAGGAGTATTATGATATTCTACCCTTATATTTAAAAGGTTATTTAACTTATTAACAAAGGAGAAAAGTTGGCAAGCCGCAACAGATTCTTCGTGAAAGAGGTAGGAATAGGCCTGTTATTCATTGTGGTAATAGTCAGCCTAATAGGGGCGATCACAGGTTGTGCCAGAGCGCCACAACAGAAGCAGGCCGATGTAGTCATCTGGCACTGGATGACCGACCGCAAGAATGCCTTCAGTGAGCTGGCGGCAAGATATGAGCAGGAGACCGGACGCAAGGTTGAATTTAAACTCTTTGCTCCTTCCGGGGTATACACGCAAAAAATCCAGGCCGCCACGCAAGCCGGTACGCTTCCCGATATCTTCGGGGTATTGGGTGAGAAAGAGGGCTTCGCCATTTTTATCAAGTCCGGGCATATCCTTAATTTGGATGATGCGATGCAGGCCAACAATAATGAATGGCAGGATAAGTTTTTTTCCAAAGCCTTGATTGTTAATAAATTTGAGAAACACAACGAGTTTGATGTGCCGCCGGGAATTTACGGCGTACCGCTGGACGTCAGCAATATCCAGATGCTTTATAATAAGGATTTGTTCCGCCAAGCCGGTCTCGATCCGGAAAACCAGCCGCGAACCTTCGATGAATTTATCGACGCCGCTAAAAAATTAAAACAGGCCGGTATCCAGGGACTGGTTTCCGGATGGGCGGAGACCTGGATGATTAATTGTTTGGCTTCCAATTTCGCTTTTAATATTATGGGTGAGCGAAAAGTAATGGACACCTTTCGGGGCAAAGTGCCCTATACCGACGCGGATTGGATTGAGGTATTTAATTTGTTTAAGCGCATGGCTGATGAAGGGGTTTTAGCCAAGGGCATTGTGGCGATGAACAATAAAGACGCCGAGCAAAACTTTGCCAACGGCCGCGCGGCCTTCGCCTTTAACGGCTCCTGGTGCGTGAATGTCTACAAGGGGATGGACCCGAATTTAAATTACACGGCGATGTTTGTGCCTCGGGCCTCTCAAAGATATCCGCTGTTAATCTGGGGCGGGGCCGGTTCCTCGCTGATGATTAATGCCCGCTCAAAAAACCAAGAGCAGGCGCTGGCCTTCTTACAATGGCTGACCGACGATGCCCAGCAGGCTTATTTAGCGGAGGCTACCAACAATCTTCCGGCCAACAAAAATAGTCTGGAAAATATCAGCCCGATACTGGCCCAGTTTGCGCAAAGCATGGAAAATACCACTCATCCCAATATCTGGCCGGTGCATGAGAAAGGCCCGGTGGTGGAGGCGTTTAATGTGGGCCTTCAGTCCGTCATCCTGGGCACCAAGACTCCGGAACAAGTGGCTGAAGAGATACAGGAAGTCAAAGTTAGAGAAATGGCTAAGAATTAGTTCGGAGTCCGTAGTTCGTAGAATAAAAATAAATATGAAATTTCAAAAATCTACTCTTGAGAATTATCTGTTTATCCTGCCGGCGGTAGTAATCTTTTCTATCTTCTACATCTATCCGTTTTATGAAACCTTTAATTTAAGCCTGCACAACTGGAACGGAATTTCCGCATCAAGAGTTTTTGTGGGTTTGAGGAATTTTAAAGAGGTGTTTTTTCAAGACCGCCACTGGTGGCCGGCGATGGGCCATGCCGGATATATCACCTTAATTGCGCTTACCTTTCAGAATGCCTTAGCTTTAATTTTAGCTATGGCCTGCGATCGACAAATTAGACTAGGCAAGTTTTACCGCCTGGTCTTTTTTATTCCTCCGGTATTATCTGAAGTCGTGGTCGCCTTAATCTGGAAGTGGATTTTTGAGCCGAATTATGGGTTGCTTAATTTTTGGCTGGCCAATTTGGGACTGCATAATCTTGCCCGCGAGTGGCTGAGCCGCCCGGAAACTGCCTTGAGCTGCGTGGCCCTGATTCACTCCTGGAAGGGATTTGGCTGGGGCTTTATCATTCTTTTGGCGGGCCTGCAGACTATTCCGCAACAGCTCTATGAGGCCGCCCGGGTCGACGGAGCCAATAGCTGGCGCAGATTCCGGCACGTAACTATACCTTTGATGATTCCGGTATTTGTTTTGGTTTCAATTTTGACTATTCTGGGCTCAATGCAGGCCTTTGTTTTGGTTTATCAGATGACTGCGGCCACACCGGCCTTAGGCACGACGGTTCCGGTGACCAGGATTTTAAATGCGATGCGCGAGGTCCAGCCGCCGCGGTTTGGTTTTGCCTGTGCCCAGGGAGTAGTCTTTGGCTTGATTTTAGTAATTCTTTCTTTTCTGCAGCTTAGGCTTTCCAAGAAGATGCGGCAAGCCTAATAAAGTAACCAGTAGATAGTAAAAAAAATGGATAGTGAAAGATTAAAGTATCAATTCCGAAATTTTTCTATCGGTAGCCTGCTGAATTTATTTTTGCTTTTGGTTGCAGCGAGCTGCCTATTTCCTTTGTTCTGGACTTTTTCTACCAGTCTGAAGACTCAAAGCCAGGTGTTTTCGGACATGTCGCTTATCCCTAAGGCCTTTCACTGGGAGAATTATTATCTGGCCTGGACCGAAGGTAGTTTCGGGGTCTATTTTTTAAATAGCGTGCTCTACACCATTTGCACGGTAATCGGGATTGTCTTAGTTTCTTCTTTGGCGGCTTATGCTTTTTCCCGTCTTAAGTTTCCGGGGAGAAATTTGTTTTTCTTTATGTTTCTGGCGGCAATGATGATTCCTCTTCCGGGAAGTTTCGTTCCGCTATATATCGTGATGAAAAAGTTGCACCTGTTAAATACGCCTCAGGGTTATGTCTTATGCATGATTAATGTCGGGCTTTCCTTAAGTATTTTTCTTTTAAAGACCTTTTTCGATAAAATGCCCACGGACTTGGAAGATGCCGCGCGCATTGACGGCTGCTCAAAACTGGGTATCTGGTGGAATGTGGCCTTGCCTTTGGCCCGGCCGGCCCTGGCGGTAATCGTGATTTTTAATTCCTTAACTGTCTGGAATGAATATATTTTAGCTTTAATTATTTTTGACGATACCCGGTTTATGCCGCTTCAGGTGGGACTTTCTACTTTTCACGGCGAGTTTGTCACCCAGTATCCGCTCTTGATGGCCGGGATCATTATTACTGTAATTCCTATTTTGTTGATTTATATTTTACTTCAGAAACACATCGTCAAAGGCTTAACCGCCGGAGCAGTTGTAGGATAACGTGATGCATAAAAAATATTTAAAGTTAATTTTGTGTTTGTTGGTTATTGTTCTGGGCAGCCTTGCTTTTGGGCAGGCGGGGATTGGAAAAAGGACAGTTTCCCGATTGCAATACCACCTGGTGCAAGAAGAGATGGTTTGGGCCGAGGAGGAGTTTAAGCTGGAGTCGGTGGAACTTGAGCGCAGTTTTGATTTCGGGGATGAGAGCTCTGCGTTTTTGACGATGAAGGCCTGGGAGGCCTTAGGCAAAAATGATTACGAGGGAGTCTGGGCCTACACCCAGAAGTGTATTGAGCTTTATCAGCAGGAAGCCTGCCGGCAACAGCAGTCCTTAAAGACATTTCCACCCCAGGAGAAACAATCCGTATTTAGTTCTTTAAATAACGTGGCCACCGGTTATTTTATCCGCGGAGAGGCCTTGATGCGCCAGAGCAAATGGCAAGAGGCGCGTCAGGTGTTTGAGCTGATTATTGAAAATTATAGCTTTGCCCAATATTGGGATCCGCGGGGATGGTTTTGGAAGGTAGCCGGGAAGGCTCAAGAGACTGTAGTCAAAATTGACCAGCAGATCAGAGGTGAATCCGTTAGCGCCGAAGAAGAAAAAGCCAAACATCCCAAATCTACTTTAGTTCTGTTTGACCCGGGAAGTGAAGATGTTGTTGATTATCAAAAATACGGCCGGTTGGAAAATGTAGGGACTAAAGATTACCGCTATGTAATTACAGATCAAGCTGGTTTAATTAAGGCCTGCGGTGAAGGGGTTTATCCCAATAGTTCATCAGTGCGTAAGTCACCGGGATATCAGGCGCTCAAAGGCAGCGAGCGACTTGAAGGCGACCAGTGGGATTTTCTCTATACGGAAGATGTGCAGGCCAACTTTTATAAATGGAATATGACTACCGAGCCGCAGGGAGTCAAACAGTATTACCTGGCCTTTATTTTGGAGCGCGCCGGACTTCTGGAACAGGCCGTCAAAGCCTATTATGCGATAGTGGTGCATTTTCCCGGCGCTGTCGGCTGGACTTATTGGCACACGCCTTGGTATATCGGACCGGTAGCGATTAGCAAAATTAATTATCTGCTGCGGCATCACCCGGAACTGGGGATGAAATTAACAGGGGCGAGCATTAAAGTTGAGAATTCTTTCGATAATGATGTGCGTAACGATAGCGTAATCTGCAATCCGGGAAGATTAGTCAAGTGTGCAGGCGAAGAGCTGATTTCCCCGAAACAAGATTTAAGCAAATTAAAAATTATTAAAAAAATCGGCGCTGAACATATTCAACTGGTGCAATATGCCAATTCCCATTGGCAGCTTTTGGTTGATGGAAAGCCTTTTTCGGTACGCTCAATTACTTATTCTCCCACTAAAATAGGCCAAAGCCCGGATGAAGGCACACTAGGTAATTGGATGGAAGAGGATTTTAACAAAAACGGAAAAATCGACGGGCCTTATGACACCTGGGTAGATAAAAACCGCAATAACATTCAAGACCAAAATGAACCCAACGTAGGTGATTTTCAATTAATGAAAGAAATGGGGATTAACTGTATTCGTCTCTATCATCATCCGCCCAAAGTCAACAAGGAGCTGTTGCGCGAGTTATATAAAAATTACGGAATTATGACGATAATGGGGGACTTCTTAGGCGCTTATACCATCGGCAGCGGCGCTAGCTGGTACGAAGGCACTGATTACACCAACGCCGAGCACCAGAAAAATATGTTAGAAAGCGTGAAAAAGATGGTTAATGAATTTAAAAATGAACCCTGGGTATTATTTTGGCTGTTGGGTAATGAAAATAATTACGGCGTAGCCAACAATGCCAAGAAAAACCCGGAAGGTTATTATAAATTTGTTAATCAAGCCGCAAAACTGGCGCGTCAGCTTGACCCTACCCGGCCGGTAGCCTTATGTAACGGCGATGCGCTTTTCTTGGATATCTTTGCCCAAGAGGCCAAGGAAGTCGATATCTTCGGCGCTAACGCCTATCGGGGCAGAGAAGGCTTTGGCAATTTCTGGATGGATATTCAGGAGCTGACCGGCAAGGCCGCCTTGATTACTGAATACGGCTGCGGCTCATATATTGAAGGAAAAAATTGTCCTGCTTGCGCCGAGGCGGCCCAGGCGGAATATCATCAGGGTAATTGGGAAGATATCGAAAACAATATGGCCGGGCGAGGCTCAGGCAATGCCTTAGGCGGAATAATCTTTGAATGGCTGGATGAGTGGTGGAAGGCCTATGAGCCCTGGCGGCAAGACTGGAAGGGCCAATTTTACGGTCCCTTTCCCGACGGTTTTATGCACGAGGAGTGGCTGGGTATCGTTAGTCAAGGCGATGGCAGCAACAGTCCTTTCCTGCGTGTGTTGCGCAAAAGTTATTATACTTACCAGAAGCTGTGGGGGAGATAACTATCCCGCTGCGTAAACGCGGCAAAATTCTCTTTGATAATTTTGCCGCACTTGCGGGATTAATTCCTGCCTGTCTGCCTGCCCGTCCGGCAGGCGGGCCAGCAGGCAGGCGCACGTTCGAGAAGAAAAGCTAATGTAGATGAACTTATGTCACTTACGTTCCATAAGTTCAGTGCTCATTAAGGGGGTGATGTGTAGGACGACAGCTTGGGGGCGGCATAATTAGTTCGTAGTTATGAGTTCGTAGTTCGTAGACAAAAACGAGAATTAATGAACAATGAACAGGCAAGGAGAAGCAATGAAGAAGAATTTACCTTATTTTTTAGTGATTGCAGCTTTGATATTTTTGATTGTTGCTGTTTTGTCTTCGGGGCAAAAACCTCAAACCGAAACACAAGAATCAGCTGTGGCCACGAAAGAGAAAGTCGTTGCCGAAAAAGAAACGCCTCTTTCCCTGACCCAGAACAACAGACACTTGGAGGCCGCTCCCCAGGAGATGGGCACTCCGGTGAATTCCAAGATCTTTAAGGTTTACAGCGATAAAAGTTCGCCCGATAATCACTACGCCCCCTCGGGCTGGATGGGCGACTTCGGCGATGTAAATTTAAATGATCAGTATATGGACAATTGCCATGCCGGAACCACCTGTATCCAGATTACCTATTCCGCGAAAATGACTCAAGGTGCCGGCTGGGCGGGAATCTTTTGGCAGAATCCGCCGAATAACTGGGGAGAGAGAAAAGGAGGATTTGATTTAACCGGATACAACAAACTGACCTTCTGGGCCCGCGGTGAAATGGGTGGTGAGGCTATTGAGAAATTCAAGGTGGGTGGCGTCAAAGGGACGTATCCGGATTCTTTAGAAGTCGAGATGGGTCCGGTGGTTTTGACGGATGAGTGGCAGCAGTACACAATTAATTTATCCGGCCGGGATTTGTCCTATGTCAGCGGCGGCTTCTGCTGGGTAACCGCCAGCCGTCTTAATCCTAACGGAGCTACCTTTTATCTGGACGACATCCGTTTTGAATATGAGCCAGGCCTGAAGGCCCAGATGAAGATGACCGAACAGCTTCCGTTTAATGTCTATACCGAACGCAGCTCTGCAGACAATCACTTTATTGCCTCGGGCTGGATGGGTGATTATGGCGACCTGCGCATTGATGAAGCCTGGACAGCTGACCCGCATTCCGGGACCACCTGCGTAAGAGTGGTCTATTCGGGCAAGGTCTCCCAGGGTGCCCGCTGGGCGGGAATCTTTTGGCAGAATCCGCCAAATAACTGGGGCGCAGCCAGGAATGCCGGTTACGACTTATCCAAAGCTACAAAACTAACCTTCTGGGCCCGCGGTGAAGCAGGCGGCGAAAGAGTTGAAGAGTTTAAGATGGGCGGGATCAGCGGCGATTATCCTGACTCTGATGTTGCCGGTGTTGGGCCGGTGGTGCTTACGCCACAGTGGCAGCAATATACGATTGACTTAGCCGGCAAAGACTTATCTTACATCATCGGTGGTTTTTGTTTTTCCACCAACGTGGATGTCAATCCCGAGGGAGCTACCTTTTATCTGGATGACATTCGCTACGAATAAAACAAAATAGGAGTTACGAGTTGAAGAAGGATAAAATATTTCTAGCTACTATAGGAATACTCTGTGTAATTCTGGCGCTGGCTCTTTTCTGGAAATTGCGCCCCGAGGTTGATGAGAAAATATCCGTGCGCAAAAATGCTAAGGGCGAGTTTAAGCTTTTGGTCGGAACAAGGCCGTACTTAATCAAAGGCGTGGTTTATCAGCCGGTTCCTATCGGCCAGAGCCATCAATATAATTTCTGGACAGATCCCGCTAAACCTTGGAGAGAAGACGCACCTCTGATGCGCCGGATGGGCGTAAACACGGTGCGCTTTTTTCAACCCGGCGCCGATGCTGCAGAGACTCGTGAGGTAATCGGGGAGCTTTATCACAGCTTCGGCATCCGCAGCATCCTGGGCCATTGGATGGATTATTGGAAGCCGGGAAATTATGCCGATGACAACTACCGCCAAAAACTAACCCAGGATGTCTTAGAGATGGTCAATGCCTATAAGGACCAGGAGGGGATATTGTTATGGATACTGGGTAACGAGAATAACCTTTCCTGGCATTCCGGGGCGCGGATTTCCTGGAGCACGCCCGAAGTAGAAGAAATCGAAGATCCCTATAAACAGGAAATGGCCAAGGCCAGAATTTATTATTCGCTGGTTAACCAAATTGCCCGCGAGATTAAAAAAGTTGACCCCAAACATCCGGTAGCCCTGGGTAATGCCGATATCTACGCCTTGGAAATAGCCAAGGAGGCCTGTCCGGATATTGATTTAGTGGCGCTGACCGCCTATCGCGGCAAGTCCTTTGGCAATCTCTGGCGGGAAATCAAACAAAAACTGGATAAACCTATTTTAATTATGGAATTCGGCTGCGACAGCTTCAATGCCCAAACCGGCCAAGAAGACCAAATGGCCCAGGCTACTTTTTTAACCAGCCAATGGCGGGATATCCAGCGCAATATTTCCGGAGGAAGCGGCGAGGGCAATGCCTTGGGCGGATGCATCTTTGAGTGGAATGACGAATGGTGGAAGCACGATGAGTTTATGCCGGCCAGCTGGTATGCGCACGACACCGTTGGCGACTGGTCCTCAGGCGCTTATTATTTTGATATTAGCGCCCCTAATAATATGAATGTGAATGAGGAATGGTGGGGGATTGTTGAATTAAGCCCGGAGTTAGAGCAGGGAATCAACAAGCGCATTCCTCGTCAAGCCTATTTTGAGTTGCAAAAGCTGTGGAAAGGAGCGGACAAATGAGGCAGTTAAGTGCGGTTAAGGCTGTCCTGTTTTGTCTTGGACTATTCTTGGCTTTTCAGGCTGCGGCCTGGGCGCAACATTCCAGTGTCGCGGAAGTTTTGTTTGATGCCGGCAAGAAATATTACGAGCGGGGAGATTATCAACAGGCCCTGCATGAGTTTGAGAAGGCGCTCTTGGCCGACCCGGAGCATGCCCGCTCTTTGGCCTACATTCAGATTATCGAAAAAGAGTTGGGACTTGAACCGACAGAAATAGAGGAAGAAACAGATTATTTTGAATTCGATCAGGCGCGAGAACCGGAAGAAGTTTATATTCCTGAAGAGGAAATTGCGCGTGAACAGGCTTTGGCGGAGGCCTTAGAGCAGGCCGAGGAAAAAATTGCTACTCGCGAAGAAGAAGTAAAAATAGAAGTAGAAGAAGAAGTTGAAGAAGTATTTGACAATTTCCTTGAGGATATGAATCAGAAAATCGCACCCGCCAAAATCAGCGGAGAATATACGGTAGGCTTAGGCGGCCGGGAAAATGAAATTATCTGGAAAGCGGCTAACGGCGATTACAACGAGGCCAACTGGCGCAGGCGCGATGCCGACTTCGGAATTAATACCTACGATACCCGGGTCTATGATCGGCTGCGGTTAAACATTGACACAGAAAAAGAACAAGGTTTTAACTTACATACCAATATTACTATTGACCCCTGGAGCTTTATCGGTAAATCCGACGAAGTCACCCTTACCGCCAGTAACGGCGAGAGCGCGCTTGTCCAGTTAAAATACTGGTCCAATACCCGCTCCACAATCAATGAATCCGTGGGCTCGGCTTCCAATGTTTTTTCCCTGCCGGAAGTAAAGGTAAGCGATGATAAAACTAAAGCCTTTACGGCAAAGGGAATTGAATACGATAGTGGATACGAGACTTTAGAAGTTCCTGGACTGGAGATTGATCGTGAGCTTTGGCCGCTTAGAGAACTTTGGTTCGATTATAATAATGAGGAAAAATTAAACTTACGTTTCTTTCCTGTTGCCTATCAGAACCAGGCTTTGACTTCGGATGACCCCTTAGGGCTTTCCAATCATATGATTTATTGGGAGGAAAGCCCGTGGCTGGATCGATGGCAGCCGGGAAGAATAAATACTGAAATTTCTCCAGAGGATTTTACCCGTGGTGAATGGGAAGATGACCTTTCCTTCTTTACGCGGGACAGCAGTATGACCCGCCTGACCAGCCTGCGCGGATTCTCGATGCAGACTCAGCCCTTGGAAAATGTGAGTATAGCATCGACTGTGGCTTCGCCGAAAGGCCTGTGGCAGGATTATGACCAATTTGACAATATTGAAGGGGCCTCCAGAATTAAATTTACGCCTAACGATAATCTCGAGCTGGGTTTGGTGAACACTTTTAGATATGGGCTGGAGGAGGGCGATAAAGACGCAGAAAATAGAGTTATCGGCGCGGATATCAGTTATAATTTTACACCGGAGCTATCAGTAAAAGGTGAGCTGGCTTATAGCCGCGATGAACGCGATTTGACCCAGGAGCCTTATGATACCAAGATGAGCGGCAATGCCTATGTAGTTGAGTTAAAAAGAGGAAAGTTAAAAGAAGAAAGGCCCGAGCAGTGGTACGAAGAAGAATTAGAACAGGCCGGTTTACAAGAAGAAGACTCTCTAGAAGAAACCGAGCCGTTTGATTGGGCAATGCGGCTTTCCTGGACGCATATGGATAAAGGTTTTTTGCCGGCCTTGGCCAACTATCGCTTGACCCGCAAAGACCCGTTTTGGGGCCGGCACATTCAGTTTAAACAACCCTTTGCCTATTATTACGGGGGGCTTTATTATCCTTCTTTGACCTGGTATGATATCCGGCCCTATCGCATTGGCGACTCGGTGGACATTAACCGTGATGTCTTTGGCCTGCGCCTAGAGAAGGCCTTCTTGGAGGGGGCAATGGAAACCTTATTGGACAGCCGCACAGCCTGCGCGGCCTCCGGAGGAGGTTATATTGAAAGTATCAACAGGCTGGAGAGCGAATGGCAGGCCAATGAAAAACTGCAAATCAAGTTTTTAGGCATTTATCATAATTTGCCCGATACTATCGCCGGGTATGATCCGCTGATTTATGATGTCGATACTAATAAATATTTAGTCAACAGCTCCATTGAAGCGGGTAAAGACCCTTCCTTAAAAACAGTCTCAACCGGATTTAAGTATGATTTTTGGGATTGGCTGTCCTTTGATTTTGTTTATGAATACACCAACGATTTTACTATCGGCCTGGATGATTATCCCCGGCGAATACTGGATAATCCGGGCTTCAGCACCTTTACTGAAGATGGTTTAAATTGGCGGGAGTCGGAGCCCTTTCTTTATGACCAAGGCTATTTTCCCCAGCCGCCTTATCCCTGGTTTAGTATCTATAAGGCCGGTTTTGGCTTTGAACCAAATGACAAGCTGAAGTTACGCTTGGAGTTTACCAAAAATGATTATAAATTTGCCAGTCAGATTGACGACAATATTAATCATTGGGGCCTAAGCGCAGATTACGACCTGACCGAAAAACTCTCACTGGGCTTCAACTATACCCTGGCCAGGACCTATAATCTGCAAGGCCGGGGTCAGGGCTTAGATTATGGGCGGCACCACAATGTGTTTATTAATTTCGATTATAAAATGGACGACAAGGGCGTGTTTAGTTTGCAGTTCGGTGAAGGGGCGGTGCTTCCCTACAGCACGATGTTTACCACCAGCCCCTATCCGGGATTTCTGCCGACGCTAGATACCGCGCACATTGTGCGCGCATATTTTAGTAGAAAGTTCTAATTTCAGAAAGGAGAGGTTATAAACAAGTGAAATACGGTCATTTTTCAAACGATGGATTAGAGTATGTGATTACCACGCCGAACACGCCCCGGCCCTGGATTAATTATTTAACCAACGAAAAATATTGCGCCATTATTTCCCAGACAGCCGGCGGATACAGTTTCTTCAAAGACTGCCGCTCCGGGCGGATTACCCGCTGGCTTCCGGAAAATTGGCATTTCGACCGCCCGGGACGCTATATCTACATAAAAT
>JAFGCM010000033.1 GCA_016932635.1 Candidatus Omnitrophota bacterium | reverse complement strand
TTTCATCCGACGGAAGCGTCAAAGAAGTGAAAATTATAGAAGAAGACTCAAGCCCTAATCGTCTGCTCAAAGGAATCGCCCAAAGAAGCTTACTGCAGGCGGCGCCGTTTTTACCTTTCCCCGAAGGCTTAAGCCAAAAACAGCTCTCCTTTAACGTCATGGTCTCCTTTGAGCTGGAGAACTAATCCGGCAGCATAGAAATTTAACTTGCAGTTTATGTAGTCAAGTGATATACTAAACTAGACCGTTAAACTATAACAAGGAGGAGGGAAGGAAAATGGCGGAAGAGAAAAAGGCTGTAGCTAAGACCGCTTTAAAAGTCGTCATCGGGATTGCTTTATTGGTATTAGGCGCTTGGTTAATTGGGCTGTGGAAAGTTGATGTCCTGACGGTAATTAGAGGCTTTTTAGGTATGGCTGTGATTTTGGCCGGGGTGATCACCTTAGCTATCGCTAAAGAATAAACTAATTCACAAAAACACTTACCTATATAGAGAAGAGAAAGGGTGACTAGATAT
The DNA here is from genome assembly GCA_016932635.1 of Candidatus Omnitrophota bacterium. Lineage (GTDB taxonomy): Bacteria > Omnitrophota > Gorgyraeia > JAFGHF01 > JAFGHF01 > JAFGCM01. The sequence goes on along the minus strand of JAFGCM010000033.1, from coordinate 8,897 downwards.
GCCCAGGGTGGAGGTAAAGAGTAACGAGCCTCTGGAGAAGGCCTTGCGCCGATTTAAGCGAAAAATCGAACGGGAAGGCATCCTGAAACAGATCAAGGCTCGTAAACATTATGAAAAACCGAGCGAGCGTAAGAGAAGAAAAAGAAAAAACAGGTCCTAACACTAAAAACCACGGAGGACTTACTAAGAAGTTCGGTTCTCTGTGGTTTATTATTTCTATAGGGACTATGTTTTTATTCAGTGTAGCGGCGTTCGCCCAATCTGGGCCTTTATTTAGCGTTGGCCGGGTTGAACGCACTACCCTAGATAATGGTATGGTGCTGCTGGTGAAGCAGGACCAGAGCCTGCCTTTGGTCAGTATTTTCGTCTGCGTTAAAAGCGGAAGCGCCCAGGAAGGAAAATTTTCCGGCTCCGGCATCTCCCACTTTATCGAACATCTAGTGTTTAAGGGGACTAAGACGCGCGGGGTGGGTGAGATATTTAAGCAGGTTGAGTCCTACGGTGGCAAGCTAAATGGGTTTACCAGTTATGATTATACCGGATACCAACTTACGGTGCCTAGTGAATTTGCCGGCCCTTGCTTAGAGATCCTGGCCGATATGTTGAACAATGCTGCTTTTAATGAGCAGGAGATGGAAAAAGAAAGGCAAGTAGTGTTGAAAGAGATTAGGCTGAATCAGGACGATCCCCAACGCTATCTTTCGCGGCTGCTTTGGAAAAATGCTTATTCCAGGCACCCCTATAAATATCCTATTTTAGGAGCAGAATCGCTGTTTAAAAAATTGACCAGAAAAGACGTGGTCAAATTTTATCAGTCGCATTACCTGCCCAATAATATGATTCTGGCTTTAGTAGGTGACCTGCAGGCTGATCAGGCTATTACGCTGGTAAAGAACAATTTCGGTAATTTTCCGCAAAAATCTCTATCGCAGCATAAAAATAAGCCGCAAACTCCGCAAAGAAGACTTAAAGAGCATACGGAAAAATTTACTTCCGGCTTGACTTATTTGGTTTTGGGTTTTCATAGCGTAGCTCTAAATCATCAGGATTTGTTTGCCTTAGATGTCTTGAGCGCAGTATTAGGTCAAGGCGAAAGCTCAAGATTATACAATTTAGTCTGTAGTAAAAAGGAGCTGGCTTATAACATTCAGGCGGTTAATTACACGCCGGCTGAACCGGGATTATTTATTATTTCCTCATTCCTGGAAGATAAAAATAGAAAGCATCTGCAGAAGCTGATCCTGAAGCAGATTGAATTGATAAAAAAGAAAAAAATCAGGCCCGAAGAATTAGAAAGCGCAAAAAATAAAATTATCAGCGATATCTTGTTTGAGCAGGAGACTAAAACTGCCCAGGCGCAGGATTTAGCCTTAAATGAAGCCGTAACAGGAAGCTTTCGCTTTACGGAAGAATACCTGGAAAAAATAAGCCAGGTCAATGCCAACGACCTGATCAGAGTAGCCAGGCGTTATTTAAAAACTAATAATTTGACTGTTGTGGCCTTGACCCCGCGCGGGCGGACAGAAAAAAAAGCCAGCGGTTTAAAGAAAGAGGCTCTAAATTTATCAATTGGGGTTGAGAATTTCAAAAATGACGCTTTAGAGCCCATTGGCGCTACTGCAGCGTTTAATGCGCAGGTAAAAAAAATTACTTTGAATAATGGATTGAGAATATTGGTTCAAGAAAATAAAACCCTGCCGGTAGTTTCTATTCAGGCGGTATTTACGGGCGGATTACGTGCGGAAGAGCAAAATACCAACGGCCTCTCTAACCTCTTGGCCAAAATGCTGGATCAGGGCACTAAAGGCAGGAGTGCCGGGCAAATAGCCCAGTTCATAGAATCAAAGGGAGCAAGGATTTCCGCATTTAGCGGCAATAACAGTTTTGGGCTCTCTTTACAGTGCTTAAGTAAAGATTTAGACGCCATACTTGCTCTATTGGCTGAATTGGTAATTGATTCCAGCTTTCCTTCCAGAGAATTTAACAGGGAAAAAGAAAAGAATCTAGCCCAGTTGCAGGCTCAAGATGACGATATTTTTGCTGCAGCAGAAAAGTTGATCCATGAAACCTTGTACCGCCAGCATCCTTATCGATTTCTTACTATAGGAAATGAACAGTCGCTAAAAAAATTGAAGCGGCGTGATTTAATCAAGGCCCATCGTCAATTATGCGTGGCTAAAAATATGGTCTTAGCTGTGTTTGGCGATATCGATACACAGGAAATCTTGTCCCAGGCAGAGAACTGTTTTTCGCGCCTTTGTTCCGGAGCCCCAGCACATTTTTCTTTACCGCAGGAGCCGAGGCTAAAGACTATCCGCAAGGCCGCTGAAGCCTTAGAGAAAAAACAAAGCCTGCTTCTTTTCGGTTTTGCCGGCACAACAGTCTTTAATCAGGATAGATATGCCCTGGAAATAATCAGCCAAATTCTTTCCCAGTCTTCAGGCAGACTGTTTACTCAGATTAGAGAAAAAATCGGGATTGCCTATGCCTTAGGGGCCTATTCGGTATTGGGCCTGGATCCCGGTTATTTAGCAATCTACATAGCCACAACTAAAGAAAATCTCGAAAAGGCAAAGCAGGAAATATTGCGGCAACTAACCTTACTCAAAAAAAACGCGCTCAGCCCTGAAGAATTGGCCCAGGCCAAACGGGCTTTATTAAGTAGAAAGCTTATCAGTCGCCAGACTAATGCCGCCTGCGCCTTAGAAAGCGCCTTGGATGAACTCTACGGATTAGGCTACAATCATTACCTTGAATATGAGCCGGCGATTAAAAATATCCAGCCAGAAGATATCTTGCGTTGTGCCCAGCAATATTTTGATTTCAATGGTTACGCTCAAGCAGTGGTGGGGCCCAATGAAAACTGACTCACTTGCCTTATCTACATCATGGAAGGCATTGCAATATTCCCGGGCCAAGGATATAATAGTAGAAATTAAGGCCCTGGGTTTTTATCAAGTAGAGCTGAGCTTTAATCTGAGCCGGACCCTGGTCGAAGAGATGATTAACCTAAAAGACCAGGGGCTAATCGAAGTGGTTTCTGTGCATAACTTTTGCCCTGTACCTTGCGGCATTGCCCGCGAAAAGGCCTTACCGGATACATTTTCACTTTCTGCCCAAAATGAGCAGGAAAGAAAAAAGGCAGTGGCTTATACTAAAGAGTCTATCGACACCGCCTCCCGGATCGGGGCAAAGGCTGTGGTTTTACATCTAGGAAAAGTAAAAATAAAAGAAAGAATAAAAACATTAGCTTTGTATTTCCTAAAAAACGACAGCGCTAAATATAATAAATTAAAAATTCAGATGGTTAAAGAAAGGGAGAAAAAGTCAAAAATATTTTTTGAGCAGGCGCTCAGGAGCCTGGAACAATTAACTGAATATGCCCAGACAAAAAACGTAAAACTGGGAATTGAAAACAGATATTATTTTAGCGAGATTCCTAACATCGAGGAGATGGAAATTATCCTAAGGCGTTTTTCCAACTCGACGCTTTATTATTGGCACGACGTTGGACACGCCCAGGTGTATGAAAATCTGGGAATCTTAAAACATCGGGATATTTTAGACAAATTTAGCCCCCGGATGCTGGGTATCCATCTACACGACATCGAAGGAATAGACGACCACCGCGCGCCGCTAGAGGGAAAATTTGATTTTACCTTGCTAAAGCCATATGTCAAAGAAAATACTTTAAAGGTGCTGGAACCGCATTATCCGGCGACAAAGGAACAAATTCTACGGGCTAAAGAATATCTGGAGCAGCTATTCCGATGATTCGTCGAGCACAAGTAGCCGGACAATTTTATCCAGGAGAAGCTCAAGCGTTAAAGCAGGCTTTATTAAAGCTTGTTCCTGTAACACAAAAGCAGGATCAGGCCCTGGGTATAGTTGCGCCGCATGCCGGTTATATCTATTCAGGAAAAGTAGCGGCTGAGTGTTTCGCGCAGGTTAAGTTAACCGATAGCGTAATTTTAATCGGGCCCAATCACACTGGTCTGGGCGCTCAATTTAGCATCGCCTGCGAAGGCGCATGGGAAATGCCTTTGGGTAATGTAGCAATAGATAGTCCTTTGGCTAAGTCTATTCTCAATAAATCAAAATATCTAGGGGAAGATTTACAAGCGCAGCTATATGAGCATTCTCTTGAGGTGCAGCTACCTTTTCTGCAATTCTTTTTACCAGAGGTAAAAATTGTGCCAATAGTCGTCTCGGAAGCCAGTTTTCAGGTTTATGATGAAATCGGGCAGGCGATAGCCGAATCAATTAAAGAAAAAAAATCTCATTGTTTAATTGTTGCCTCCAGCGATATGACCCATTATGAGCCTCAGGAGCGGGCAGAAGAAAAGGACCATCTAGCTATTGAGGCGATCTTAAGCTTAGACGGTAAAGAGTTGTTAAGCCGGATAAAGAAACTCAATATCAGTATGTGCGGATACGCAGCAGTCATAGTGATGCTTTCAGCTGCTTTAAGACTAGGGGCGAAAGCCGCTCGTCTGATTAAGTACCAAACTAGCGGCGAATCATCCGGAGATTATTCTTCTGTAGTCGGTTACGCCGGGATCGTAGTCAAATAAAAAGATGAATAAAAATAAAATCATTTCCATCGGCAGAATAATAATTAGCTTAGGCCTAGTTGCTCTTTTACTGTACCTGGCCCGTGATAACTTTACTAAAGTCTGGCAATTGCTGCGCTCGGTTAATGTTGGCATTTTAGCTTGCGCCTATTTATTTTTTATCTTGAGCACAGTCTTGATTGCTTATCGATTAAGGCTTTTGCTTGTTGCGCAAGAAGCCTGGTTCTCCATGCAGACCTTATTCCCGTTAACCCTGATTGGTTACTTTTTTTCCAATTTTATGCCTACTTCAGTAGGCGGAGACTTAGTCAAGGGCTACTTTATCGGACAAAGGATGAAGAATAAGACCGCCGCTTATGCGGCTATTTTTGTAGACCGCACAGTCGGCATGTTTTCTTTAGCCTGCATTGCCTGCGCGGCCTTAATCCTAATGCGCGCAGAAATTAAACATGCCTTTATTTTTTGGGCGGTGATTCTTTTATTTTCAACTTGCCTATTATTTATCATTCTGTTGTTAAATAAAAATTTAGCTCAAGTGATTGGCCGGCGTTCGGGGCTAAGGCGCATTTTACAAATAATTAAACTTGATGCTTTGCTTAAAAAGGCCTATTTTGCCATTAATCTCTATCACCATCACCAAGATAGGTTGATCCAGAGTTTTTTACTCTCCGCGGTTGCTCAGTTTTCGGCATTTTTTTCCGTTTATCTGTTAAGCTGTGCTTTAGGGGCAACTGTCTCTTTTGATAAAATTCTTTTAATTATGCCTATTGTCGGAGTGCTGTGTATGTTGCCGGTTGCGATGAATGGGCTGGGGTTAAGAGAGTGGGCCTTTGTTTTTTTCTTAAGCGCAAGCATCGGAGCGGCCGCGGCATTATCGCTTTCGATATTATATCTGGCGCTATTTCTGATTACGGGTTTAATCGGTGGAGTAATTTATCTATTTTGGAGGTGAAAAGTATGGATCAGGAATTGTTGAAGATTTTAGCCTGTCCGGCCTGCAAGGCCGATGTAGAACTACGGGAAAATAAGATAGTTTGCACTAAATGCGCACGCAAATATCCCATTCGTGAGGACATCCCGATCATGCTTATTGATGAGGCGGAACAATAAATCCTGGCGACAGACGTCAGAGAATTATTACGGTAAAAGTTATATAGGATTACGTTAAACGGTTGTGGTTGCGTAGCTCGTTACGTTGAACGTTAATCGTCAACCGTAGAAAACGCAACCGAAAGACGTTCAACGATTCCAGCTGCGCAACCGTATAACGAAAGACGTAAACCAGGAGGGCAAATGGTAAAGATATTAGTTATCCACGGTCCTAATCTGAACTTGCTCGGTAAACGCCAACCTAATATCTACGGGCGCTTCTCGTTAGAAGAAATTAATCAGCAATTAAAAAAACTGGCAGAGAAAGAGAAGATCGGTCTAGAGTTTCTCCAGAGTAATCACGAAGGAGAGATTGTTGACGCTATCGGTAAGGCAAAAGATAGATTTTCCGCGCTTTTAATTAACCCCGCCGCCTATACCCATACGAGTGTTGCTATCCGCGATGCTATTGCCGCTTGCGAGTTACCAACTGTAGAGGTGCATTTGTCTAATATCTATGCCCGGGAAGAATTTCGCCATACCTCCTTAATTGCCCCGGTAGCCCAAGGCCAAGTCTCGGGATTTGGCATCAATAGCTATCTCTTGGGCCTGCAAGCTGCAATCAACCTGGCCAAAGTAAAAAAATAAGGCGATATAATGAACGCGCAGGCAATTTATAAACTTAGGCAAAAACTGCTCACAGCCAGGCTCGATTCCTTGTTGGTAACTAAAAGGGCAAATGTAGCCTATCTCAGCGAATTTACAGGAGAGGCCCAGCTGTTAATCACTCAGCGTAAAAAGATACTGATTGTCGATTTTAGATTTCAAGAACAAGCTCAACGGGAAGTAAAGACTATTGTTCTTTGGCCGCGGCAAAGTTTTCAACCTTTAAATGAAAGCATTGCCCAACTGGCTAAGAAATTAAAAATTAAAAGATTAGGCTTTGAGGCCAATAGCTTATCTTACGGATCTTATGCCCGGCTGAACAAGCAACTCGGTCTTGCTCAGTTGTTGCCGGTTTACGATCTGATTGAACCTTTAAGGGCAATCAAGACTATCCGGGAAATACAATATTTAAGAACAGCAGCTCAAATGGCGGTAAAAACTTTTATGCGGGCCCAGCAACTGATCCGGCCAGGAAAGAAAGAACGCAGTATTGCCGCAGAGCTTGAGTATTTTATGTGCGCTCAGGGGGCAGAATCTCCCGCCTTCGACATTATTGTTGCCTCAGGTATAAGAAGCGCCCTGCCGCATGCCCCTCATTCTTCTAAAATTATCAGAAAAAACGAGGCGGTTTTAGTTGATCTGGGCTGTCGTATTTTAGGCTATAATTCCGACTTGACAAGAATGCTATTTTTAGGTAAAATTAAGGACAAACTTAAGCGGGCTTACCAAGTAGTGCTTTCTGCGCAACAGCAAGCAATTAAAGCGGTAAGGCCAGGTCAAGAGATTGGACGGATTGACCAAATTGCCCGCCAATATATTACCCAAGCAGGCTTAGGCGCTTTCTTTGGACACGCCTTGGGACACGGTATAGGAAGAGAAGTTCACGAATATCCGGCAGTTACCCCGCGCAGTCGCGCGCTCTTAAAACCAGGGATGGTCTTGACTATTGAGCCAGGAGTTTATCTTCCCGGAGTGGGGGGAGCGAGGGTTGAGGATATGGTTTTAGTTACCCGGCACGGTTGTGAGATATTGACTAGATCGAGATGATCAGCACAAATCAGTTTAAAAACGGAATGACTATTGTACTAGACGCTCAGGTTTATGCTATTGTCAGTTTCCAGCACTTTAAGCCAGGCAAAGGCGGCGCGTTTGTGCGCACCAAATTAAAAAATGTTAATTCGGGAAATCTGATCAGCAGGACCTTTCGCTCGGGCGAGAAGCTGGAGCAGGCCTTTGTCGAAGAAAAGAAAATCCAGTTTCTCTATCAACAAAGCGACAGCTACCACTTTATGGACCAAGATAGCTTCGAACAAATAGAATTGTCGAAAGACCGCTTAAACGGCAAGGAAAAATTTCTTAAAGAAAATATGCTGCTTTCCATGTCGATGTGCGATGGAACCATCATAGATATTAATCTGCCTAATTTTGTGGAGCTGAAGGTAATACGTACCGAGCCGGGAGCGCGCGCAGACACCGTCAAGGCCTCAAACAAACCGGCGACTCTGGAAACAGGCGCCAAGCTAGAGGTCCCGTTATTTATCAATAGCGGCGATATGATTAAAATTGATACTCGTACGGAAAGTTACGTCGGCCGAGTATAATTTCGCCAACCTCAATAAAAGTTTACTAAGATGCAAAATACAACAGGTCAAATTTAAAATGCCAAATTAAAAATGCAAAACCAAAATTTAAAATTAAAAATTATTGAAGATATGACTAATTTTTTTGTTTTTTCAATTTTGAGTTTTAAATTATAATTTTACATTTTTCATTTTTAATTTTGAATTCAAATGAGTATGCTGCTGATGTTTAGTTAACCGGGCACAATGAAGTGAGGGTAACATGAATCTCAAAGAACTAAAGGAAATGATTAGCTTAATGAATGAAAATGAGCTTACGGAACTGGAATTAGAAAGAGACGGCTTAAGGATCAAGCTAAAGAAAGGCGCCCAGGGCATTCAAGAAATTATTACGCCGCTGTCACAGTCTCAGTCCGGATCTGAGATTTCCCAGATCCCAGAGACAAAGCCCAAAACCCAAGAGTCGATAGAAATAGAATCACCTATGGTTGGAACATTTTATCGCGCCCCAACTCCTGAGGCAGTGGTCTTTGTAGATATTGGCACTGAGATCGCGCCGGGGCAGGTGCTCTGTATTATCGAGGCGATGAAGTTGATGAATGAGATCAAGGCCGAGGTCCACGGCAGAATAAAAGAAATTTTGGTAGAAAACGGCAGTGCCGTAGAATACGGACAGGTGCTTTTTTACGCTGAACCAATCTAATATGTTTTCTAAAATCTTAATTGCCAACCGAGGAGAAGTAGCTTTAAGGGTGATTCGCGCCTGTAAAGAAATGGGGGTGCGCACCGTAGCCGTTTATTCAGAGGTCGACGCCAATTCTTTGCATGTGCGTTTTGCCGATGAGGCGATTTGCATCGGTAAGGCCACCCCGGCTGAAAGTTACTTAAGTATCCCCAGTATTATCAGCGCAGCCGAGATTGCCGATGTAGAGGCTATTCACCCCGGCTACGGTTTTTTAGCAGAAAACGCCCATTTTGCGGAAATCTG
>JAFGCM010000032.1 GCA_016932635.1 Candidatus Omnitrophota bacterium | reverse complement strand
GTGGGCGTAGAAGGATTCGAACCTTCGATCTCCACAATGTGAGTGTGGCGCTTTAACCAACTAAGCCATACGCCCAATTCTAAACCCAATTCTACTTGTCCCGTAGTGGCCGCAGGCCACTTTACGGGACGCCCAAATTTACGTAAGTAAATTTGGTATTGAGTCCCGCCAAAGGCGGGACGAAATACCTTAAACAAAAAGAATCCTGTAGTAACGTATTTTACCACAGGATGCATTTTCTGTCCACAAAAAGCTCGCTTATCTTGAGCTCACATAGGCGGGATACTAGAGGGAACTGTTTCCTGATGCCGAATGTAGAAACTTCTTTAAAGAGTTTCTTCGGCATCCCGAAGAAACTCTCTCTGAACTTCTCCATTCGGGATTAGGTTGGTAATTGGGATTGACTCTGTTTAGCTTTTTTCCCGAATATCACGGGAATAAAAGCACACAGTATTAAGACTACTAATCCAATTATCCACTCAATACCCATAGTCTAACATCCCCCTATAAATAATTAGCCCCTACAGGAACTATTTCCATAAGAAACTTGCCTCGGTGTGTTTGCGAAGCGAGCGAAGCAAATACACCGAGGCAAATTATATAAACCGTTTCTCTTCGCTTAAGCCGAGGTCGAGGAAGTTCTTCAGGCGGCGGCTACGGGTGGGATGACGCAGTTTACGCAGGGCCTTGGCTTCAATCTGCCGCACGCGCTCGCGGGTAACCTTAAAGATACTGCCTACTTCTTCCAGAGTGCGCGGATAGCCGTCGCCGATGCCGAAGCGCAGCTGCAACACCTTCTTTTCCCGGTCAGACAACGAAGTGAGCACATCCTCCATCTCAGTTTTCAGCATCGAATAGGCCGTGGCATTGGCTGGGGAGATTGCGCTTTTATCTTCGATAAAATCGCCAAAATGGGTATCGCCCTCATCGCCTACCGGCGTCTGAAGCGAAATCGGCTCCTGGGCAATTTTAAGCACGCCGCGCACCTTTTCTACCGGCATCTTCATCTGTTGGGCAATCTCTTCCGGAGCCGGCTCCCGGCCTTTTTCCTGGACCAGGGCCCGGGAGATGCGAATCAAGCGGTTAATCGTCTCGGTCATATGCACAGGAATGCGAATGGTCCGGGCCTGATCTGCGATCGAACGGGTAATCGCCTGCCTAATCCACCAGGTGGCATAGGTGCTGAATTTATAGCCCCGACGGTAATCATATTTATCTACGGCCTTCATCAGCCCGATATTTCCTTCCTGAATTAAATCGAGAAACGATAAACCGCGGTTGGTATATTTTTTGGCAATGCTCACCACTAAACGCAGGTTTGCCTCCACTAAGGCCTTCTTGGCTTTATTAAATTTACTTTGTCCCAGCCTAATCAGCCTTCGCTGTTCCTTAATCTTAGGATAAGCCAGGCCAAAGGCCTTCAGAATTCGTTTTTTTCTCCGGAGTAAAATGCCGATTTTACCCCTGGTCTTTTGTTTACGCAGACGCTTAATCTGATTATCAATCTCGTTAGTTTGACGGAGGCTGGCATGAATTCTGTTAGCGATTTTCTCCACCAGCGAAGTAATCAAATCAAACTGCCAAAGCAACGATTCAATGCTTTGCTGTTTGCGGGTGGTCCTTAAGCGCGAGAGCAACTTAGCGAGTTTCTTCAGCAATTTATCGCGATTTAAGCTGACCTCCTCTTTAATTGCTTCCTCTAAATTGAACTCGCCCTTAATTACTTCGCCCGCTATAGCCAAAACTTCTTTTTTGGCCATCGGACAATTAAATACCGCCTGGCGGAATCTATTTTCAGCGCCTTCAATCTCCTTGGCCAGGCGAATCTCTTCTTCACGAGAAACCAGAGGAATCTGACCCATTTGGCGCAGATACATTCTGACCGGGTCATCCATGCGGGAAAGCCGCGGCAAGGCCTCGGGTTTCTCTTTAGCCGCCTCCCCTTCCTCCTCATCTTCATCCTTATCTTGAAGCTGGGCCTTCTCCGCTGCTGGCGGCTCTTCCTGAGCCACAATCTCAATATTTTCGTTGCCCAGCATAGTCAAAATCTCATCTATCTCTTCGGAAGAAACGATATTCTCAGGTAAAATATCGTTGACTTCTTCGTAAGTCAGATGCCCTTTTTCTTTTCCTGCGGCAATCAGTTTTTCTAGCTGTTTTGCCCGGCTTTTGCTGCTACTTTGTTTTGTGTTCTGCATCTTTGCCCCATTTGATTCTTGATTAACTCGTTATATTGACCTACTAATTCTATAATCTTATCTTTATGCCCCCAACTCTGGGCCAGTTTAATTTCCCGCTGCAATTTGTTTAACCTATTTTTTAAGCTATCGCTCTTGATACGCTTAATACAGTCGGCTAAACATTTTTGCTGGTCGAGCAAGTGTTGCTCAGCACTGCAAAGTTGGGCAATCAACTGCGCCGCCTCACGATTTTCCAAACAAGAAATTAATTTGGCCGCGATTAATTCCTCTCCCTGGACCGATAAGCGGTAGATTACCCGCAGCGCTTCTCTAATCCGTAAATCCTGAAAATCTTCCAGATCTAAAGACGCCTTTACTTCATCGACTGCCTGTTTATCGTCCAGTAAAATTTTTAAAACCATCTCTTCGGCTGCGCGGCTGGCTAAGGCCTTGGCCGGAAGCGCTGCTTCCTGGTTGAAATACCCTAAGTTTTCCTTTACTTTTTTCAATTCCGCCAAAATCCAGTCTTCCCCCAAAGAGCGCTCACCCCGGGAAAATTCCTGCGCCAGCCGCTTGACATAGGCGCCCCGGCGAATCCTGTTTTGCACCCGCTTAATAGTCGGCAGCATTTGCGAGGCGATGTTTACCTTTCCCTCAACGGTATCCAGATCAAAATTCCGGCAAAGTAAATTTAATTTATAATCGAACAGTTCGCTGGCCTGATCGATTTTCTGCTGAAAACTTAAACCCCCGAATTTATGCAAGAAGCTGTCCGGATCCTCGCCCTGAGGCAAACTAACCATCTTCACATTGACTTCTTCTTCAATCAGTAAATCCAGACTGCGCAGGCTGGCCAGTTCTCCGGCGCGGTCAGCATCAAAAATGACCACCGCATTATGCGTATAGCGCTTGAGTAGCCTAATCTGCTGCGTGGTCAGCGCCGTGCCCAAGGAAGCCACAATATTGCCGATATTATTCTGATGGCAGCTAAGTAAATCAACATAGCCTTCAACGATAATACAGAAATCCTTAAGCTTTATTTCATCCTTGGCCAGATGTAACCCGTACAAATGGCTGCCTTTATTATAAATCGGCGTTTCCGGAGAATTGATGTATTTAGGCAAAGAATTATCTAAGACCCGCGCCCCAAAGCCTAATACCCGCGCCCGGGCGTCCATAATGGGAAAGATTAGTTTCTGCCGAAAGCGATCATAATAGGAAGCCTCTTCCTTATGTGAAACTAAACCCGCTTTTTCCAATAATCCTGCGGGGACTTTTTTGGCGCGCATAAAATTAAGCAAGCCGTTATTGGCCGGGGCAAAACCCAATCTAAAGGCCAAAATAGTCTTAGCCGCAAACCCCCGTTTTTTCAAATATTCCAGCGTCGCTCGGCCGGCCGGTGTTTTTAAGCTAGTTTGGTAGAATCCGGCGGCCATTTCGTTGAGCTCGAACAGGTCTTGGGTCTTTTTTTCCTCCTGGCGCGTAAACATCGAACGCTGGGGAAGCTTGACCCCGGTCTTTTGGGCCAACAGGCGCAGCACCTCGGGGAAGTCTAATTTTTCGTATTGCATGATAAAATTAAACACGTTTCCTC
>JAFGCM010000031.1 GCA_016932635.1 Candidatus Omnitrophota bacterium | reverse complement strand
GGGAATAATCCGCTTAGCCAAGGCCATGGCAAAAGTTCTCCAAAATTTTTAAACCCAATTTCTCGCTTTTCTCCGGGTGAAACTGCACACCCCAGATATTATCTTTGTTTACCGCCGATACAAAGTCTCTTGCGTATTCTGTTGTCGCCGCAATTACACTTTTATCCTTTGGCTCTACATAATACGAATGCACAAAATAAAAATATGAATTATCCGGAATATTTTCAAAAAGATTCATTTTTAATTTTTCATTTTTAATTTTTAATTTTATATTGTTCCATCCCATATGCGGGATTTTTACTCCGGGAGCAAATTTTTTTACCTTTCCTGGAATAATACCCAAACCCTTGCACTGGCCGTGTTCTTCACTTTGCGAAAACAATACTTGCAGGCCCAGGCAAATCCCCAAAAAAGGCTTTCCCTGTTTAATGGCCGTTAAAATTGCCGGAATGATATTAAGTTGAGTTAGATTCTCCATTGCCCGTTGAAACGCCCCCACTCCCGGCAATACTATCGCCGAGGCCCGCGCTAAGTCCTGGGTTTGATTAGTAATACTTACCTTAGCCCCCACGCCTTCTAAGGCTTTACTGACACTTCTTAAGTTGCCTAAGCCGTAATCAACGACTGCAATGAATTTGTCCATTTTTGGGCCATCTTCTCCAGCGGCAAATTAATCAAGGTTTTTTTGCCGTCTAAGATTTTCAGGGATTGGCCACCGGTCTTGCCGATAGCCTGAAACGGCACTTTTAATTTGGCCGCGATATCTTTAATGACGAAAACATGTTTTTTAGGACAGGAAAGAATAATCCTGGATTGCGACTCGCCGAATAACAGCGCATCTTTTCTGGTGGAATAATTTAGGGCCTTGGCCTCTACGCTGGGTCGGGGTAAATCATCAATCAGGGCGCCGATTAGATTCTCTTTATTGCTGATGCAACACTCGGCCAAGGCTACTGCTAAGCCGCCTTCTGAGCAGTCGTGAGATGAGCTAACCAGTCCTTTAGTTATAGCCTTCAGGGCCGCCTGCTGCACTGCCTGCTCAAGGCGTAAGTCTAAATCCGGACAATCGCCTTTTACCTGATGCTGTATTTGTCTTAAATATTCGCTGCCGCCTAATTCACCCCGGGAGATTCCCAGAAGAATTATTATCTCACCTTTTTGTTTAAAATATTGTGTGATCACTTTACTAACATCCTCGACAATGCCAATCATCCCTATGGTGGGAGTAGGATTGATTGAGCCTTTGGGGCTTTCGTTATAAAAAGAGACATTTCCGCTGACCACAGGTATATTGAAGAACTTGCAGGCCGCTGTAATTCCCTCAACGCAATTTTTAAATTGCCAGAAGCGGTCGGGTTTTTCCGGATTGCCGAAATTTAAGCAATCGGTAACGGCCGCCGGTTGCGCCCCGGAACAGACTAAGTTTCTGGCCGCCTCAGCTACGGCAATCTGCGCCCCGCGATAAGGATTTAAAAAACAATATCGGCTATTGCAATCAGTAGTAGCGGCCACAGCCTTTTTCGTACCTTTTAGTCGCAAAACCGCCGCATCCGAACCAGGCAAGACTACCGTATTAGTCTGGACCATATGGTCGTATTGCTGATAAACCCAGGCTTTATTGGCTAATGAGGGGGCAGCCAAAAGCTTTAGCAAAACATCGTTACAATCTTTTGGTTCGGGAATTTTATTTAAATCCAATTTATTGATCTCATCCAGATAATCCGGCTTTTGATAGGGCATATCATAAATCGGCGCTTCGGTTAAGGCTCGAGCTTTGATTTGCGCCACTACCTTACCTTTATCTTTAACGCGGACAAGGCCATCTTTGGTCACCTTGCCAATTACTACGGCATTTAAGTCCCATTTTTGAAAAATCCGCTCAATCTCTTTTTCTTTGCCTTTTTTCACGCAAACCAGCATCCGCTCCTGGGATTCCGACATCATTACTTCCCAAGCTTCCATATTAGCTTCTCTTCTGGGCACACGCTCAAGCTCTAAATCGATCCCCACATTACCGGCCGAGGCCATCTCGCTGGAAGAACAGGTTAAGCCGGCTGCGCCCATATCCTTAATTCCCACTACATGGCCGGTAGCTAAAGCTTCCAAGGTGGCCTCAATTAGGCATTTTTCCGTAAACGGGTCGCCAATTTGCACGGTCGGCCTTTTCTCCTCGCCTTCTTTAAATTCATGTGAGGCCAGGACACTACAGCCGCCGATGCCGTCTTTTCCGGTGCTTGAGCCTACATACATAATTGAGTTGCCTACGCCTTTGGCGCGCGCGCGGGCCAAGTTTTCTTTCTTGGCTACGCCGATACTCATGGCATTGACCAAGCAGTTTCCGTTGTAACTTTCATCAAAATAAATTTCTCCACCCACTGTGGGTACCCCGAGGCAATTTCCGTAGAACTGAATTCCATCGACCACGCCGCGTAACAGATAACGGTTATACGGCTCACTCAATGGGCCAAACCTCAAAGAATCTAAAGAAGCAATCGGCCGCGCCCCGGCAGTAAAAATGTCTCTAATAATTCCGCCTACGCCGGTCGCCGCGCCCTGCTTTGGTTCGACTTGTGAAGGATGGTTATGACTTTCCATCTTAAAGACAATTGCTAAACCATCGACAATAATACCTCCGGAATCCTCACCGATTAAAGTCTCGTATTTGCCTTTTTTGGGCAAAAGTTTCAGCCAGTTGCGCGAGCGCGGATAGCCACAATGCTCCGACCACTCCACAGAAAACATCGCCAGCTCCGTCGGCGTGGGCTCGCGCCCCAGAATCCCTAAAATCTTAGTGTATTCTTCGTCGTTTAACCCGAGACTCCTGTATACGTTGGGCTTAACCATCTACTTATTCTCCAGCCATTTCTTAATTGAATGAAAAAGTAAAAATCCGTCTGCTGAGCCCAGTTGCCCTTCCGAGGAGCGTTCCGGATGCGGCATCATCCCCAAGACATTGCCTCCTCTGTTAGTGATGCCGGCGATATTGGCCAGTGCGCCGTTAGGATTAAATTTTTTATCAACTAAGCCCGTCTGATTGCAGTAGCGAAAGACGATCTGCCTATTGCGCTCTAACATCCGCAGGCCTTCCTGGTCGATAAAATAATTTCCTTCGTTGTGGGCAATGGGAATCTTTAAGACTTGATTTTTCTTACAGAGATTAGTAAAAGCGGTTTTGCTATTTTCCGTTTTAACATAGACATACTTACAGATAAAATGCAAATTGGTATTGCGCAGCATCGCACCCGGCAAAAGCCCCGACTCAAGTAAGATTTGAAAGCCGTTACAGATACCGATAACCAAGCCGCCAGCTTTAGCAAAATCAACCACCGCATTCATCAGCGGTGAAAACCGGGCAATTGCCCCACAGCGCAGATAATCCCCGTAGCTAAACCCGCCGGGGATAATCACGCAATCAACGCCGTCCAGCGTCGTTTCTTTATGCCAGATATACTTCACCGGCTGCCTTAACACATTTTTAACGACATGGAAGCAATCCATGTCGCAATTTGAACCGGGAAAAACCACCACGCCAAACTTCACGTTTATTCCTCGCTAATGGTAAAACTATAGTCTTCGATAATCGGGTTAGCCAGAAGCTTCTGGCACATCTCCTTGATATCGGCCTCAGCCGCCTGTTTATCGCCAGTATCCAGCTTAATCGTCACCAGCTTACCCATCCGTACATCAGCCAAATTCTGATACCCCAACGACTCCAGGGCATGCTTAATGGTCAGGCCTTGCGGATCCGCCACCGTCTTGCGTAACGTAATATCGATCTTCGCTTGTAACATTGCGTCTCCTTCTTAATCCGAACGTTTCAAAAGGTTTCAATAAGTTTCAAAAGGTTTCGTGAGGTTGCGTTTAGAAAATGCAAAATGAAAAATTAAAAATGAAAAATCATAATTCAAAATTTAAAATCAAAAACCTGACACTGAACAATTCGCAAAACGGTATGTCTATGTCTATATTGCGAGGTGTGTTTGCGAAGCGAGCCTTAGCAATTTTTTGGCAATCCCGATGACTACCTCGGGGTGGCTCAAAGCGGGGCGTTGCGTAGGCCCGAGCGGGCACGGTCCCTTAATTAATTTTGCATCATTTTTGAGTGTAAAATTAATTAAGGGGAGCGAGGGCCGAAGCCGAGCGAGTTTTGCCACGCTGGGGCAAAACGAGCGTCCCCGCGTGAGCCACCCCGAGGTAGTCATAACTCATTCCCACTCTATAGTACTAGGCGGTTTAGAGGAAATATCGTAAACCACCCGGTTAATTCCTTTGACCTCGTTAATGATGCGATTGGAGATGCGCTCGAGCAATTCGTAAGGCAGTTTAGCCCAGTTGGCGGTCATCGCATCTTCGCTAGTGACAGCTCTTACGGCGCAGACATTTTCGTAGGTGCGCTCATCACCCATTACCCCGACACTCTTTACCGGAAGCAAAACGCAAAACGACTGCCAAAGCTTGCGGTAAAGCCCGGCTTTTTTAATCTCCTCAAGCAAAATCCAATCGGCCTGGCGCAAGATATCGAGCCTTGCTTTGGTAATCGCACCGATGATTCTTACGGCCAGTCCCGGCCCGGGAAACGGCTGACGCCAGACTAAATCATCCGGCAGGCCCAGTTCTTTACCAAGCAGCCTAACCTCATCCTTAAATAAATCTTTTAACGGCTCAAGCAATTTAAAATGCATTTTTTTAGGCAGGCCGCCGACATTATGATGCGTCTTAATCGTCGCCGATGGCCCGCCGACGGGCGAGCGCGACTCAATCACATCCGGATAAAGCGTGCCTTGAGCCAGAAATTTAAACTTGCCCAGCTTTGTTGTGCCCGAAAGGGTCTTGGCCTCATGTTCAAAAACTTTAATAAATGTATGTCCGATAATTTTGCGCTTTTTCTCGGGATCTGTAACGCCGATTAAGGCTTTTAAAAATTTATCTTCGGCTTTAACTACTTTCAGGTTAATTCTATAATAATTTTTAAACCGCTTCTTGACCAACTCTCGCTCGTCTTTACGCAACAGGCCATTATCAATAAAGATAGCTGTTAAATTCTTGCCTATTGCTTTATGCAAAAGAATCGCCAGAACCGATGAATCCACCCCGCCGCTTAAAGCACAGAGAATTTTATCTTTTCCTACTTGATTTTTTATATCCCGGGTGGAATCTTTGACAAAAGAGCGCATATTCCAGTTTTTTTTGCATCCGGCTGTATTAAACAGGAAATTGCTTAATATTTTTTTTCCTTTAGGCGTATGCGCAACTTCGGGATGAAACTGCAAACTGTAAAAATTACGGTTCTCATCCGCCAAAGCCGCAATTCTGGCATTGTGGGTTGAGCCGATGATCTTAAATCCGCAGGGGACACCCACTATTTTATCGCCATGACTCATCCAAACGGTCTGTTTCCTGGATAAGCCTTTTAACAACCCGCTGCCAGGTTTAATCAAGAGAATCGCTTTACCATATTCCCGTGCTTTTGCCCGGGCCACTTTGCCCCCCAGGAGCTTACCCATCAGCTGAGCGCCATAGCAGATGCCTAAAATCGGGATGCCGATATTAAAAATATTCTTATCGGGCAGGGGGCTGTTGGCGGTAGTAACGCTGGCCGGTCCTCCGGAGAGAATAATCGCCCGGGGGGCCTTAAGCAAAAGCCTCTGGGCCTTAATACTATAAGGGATGATCTCTGAATATACGCCGCATTCGCGCACCCGGCGGGCAATCAGGTGGGTGTATTGCGAGCCGAAATCTAAAATCGCTACCCAATCTTTATTCAACTTGCGCCTGCTCTCCTAATAATCAGCTATTTTACTAGCTCCTGATAATGCTCTTGTAGTGCTTTAGGAAAGATTTTGGACTTCTGGGCCGCCTCGATCCCATCTACACTGGCCTGGGCGGCAGTCAATGAGGTAATATAAGGAATTTTATACTGGGTAGCCTGCATCCGGATATAGCTGTCATCTTGCTTTCCGGTGCGGCCAACCGGCGTATTAATAATCAGGTTAAGCTCTTTATTTTTAATCGCGTCTGTAATGTTGGGTCTTCCTTCATTTATTTTTTTCAAAACAGTATTTTCTATTCCCTGTTCTTTGAGAAAGTAGCCGGTCCCTTCGGTGGCATAGATATTAAAACCCAGCTGCTTCAGGCGCTGGGCCAGAGGCGCTACGGCCTGTTTGTCTTTGTCGGCCACAGTCAATAAGACATTTCCCTCTGTGGGTAACTTTGTTCCAGCCGCCTCCTCGGCTTTATAAAAAGCCAGACTAAAGTTTTCGGCAATACCCATCACCTCTCCGGTAGCCCGCATCTCCGGCCCCAGGATCGGGTCCACCTCCGGAAACATATTAAAGGGAAACACCGCTTCCTTCACGGCCACATAAGGCAGGTGATATTTTTTCAGCTGGCTGAAGTCCTTAATCTTTTTACCCAACATTAATTGGGTAGCAATATGGGCAATGGGGATTCCGGTAACCTTAGAGACTAAAGGCACAGTGCGCGAGGCCCGGGGATTAGCCTCTAAGATATACACCTTGTCATCGCAAATAGCATATTGAATATTCATTAGTCCGACAACCTTAAATTCTTTGGCAATGGCTGCGGTATATTTTTCAATCGTTATTAAATGCCGCTCCTTAATGGTCCTGGTGGGAATGACGCAAGCCGAATCTCCGGAATGCACCCCGGCCAGCTCAATATGCTCCATCACCGCGGCCACAAAGGTGTCTTCGCCGTCGGAAAGGGCATCCACCTCTGTCTCAACAGCCTGCTCTAAGAATCGATCAATCAACATCGGATGCTCCGGGCTGACGCCAATTGCCTCCTCGGCGTAACTGCGCAACCTGGCCTGATCATAGATAATTTCCATACCCCGGCCGCCTAAGACATAGGAGGGACGCACCATTAACGGATAACCGATTTTATCGGCAATGGCTAAGACCTGATCCAGTGAACGGGCTGTACCGCCTTCCGGCTGGGCAATCCCTAAGGCAATCATCTTCTCGCGAAAGCGTTCTCTGTCTTCGGCCAGATGGATACTCTCCGGAGTAGTGCCTAAAATATGCACCCCGTTATCTTTTAATTCTTGAGCGATATTTAAAGGGGTCTGGCCGCCGTATTGCACAATTACCCCTTGGGGTTTTTCTTTTTCATAAATCGCCAAGACATCCTCTACAGTCAAGGGCTCAAAGTAAAGCTTATTAGAGGTATCGTAGTCCGTGGAGACTGTCTCGGGGTTACAGTTGACCATAATTGAATCATAGCCTTCATCGCGCAGCGCAAAAGCCGCATGCACGCAGGTGTAATCAAATTCGATGCCCTGGCCGATTCGGTTCGGCCCGCCGCCCAAAATCATCACCTTTTTATTGCTGGATACCGGCACTTTGTCCTGGCCATTGTAGGTAGAATAGTAATAGGCGGCATTTTCTACGCCGCTGACCGGCACAGGCTCATAGCATACCTTTTTGCCCAAAGCCAGCCTTTTTTCGCGGACCTGTTTTTCTTTTATCTTAAATAATTCAGCCAAATATTTATCGGAAAAACCCCATTCTTTGGCCTGAATTAGTTTATCCTGCGGCAAGTTCTCCCAGGTATTTTGGAGTAATTCCTCTTCAAATTCGACTATTTCCTTGATCTCCTTAATAAACCAGCGGCCGATAAAGGTAAGCTGGTAGAGTTCTTCAACTGTGGCGCCTTTGCGCAGGGCCTCATAAATCAAAAATACTCTTTCGCTGGTAGGAACAGCCAATCTTTCCTTGAGCTTTTCCAGCGGTAAATTTTTAAAATCTTTGGCCCCGCCTAAACCGTAACGTTTTATCTCCAAAGAGCGGATCGACTTCTGAAACGCCTCTTTAAAGTTTTTGGCAATGCTCATTACCTCACCCACGGCCTTCATCTGGGTGCCCAGGATATCTTTGGCACCGGGGAATTTCTCAAACGCCCAGCGGGCAAATTTAATTACCACATAGTCTCCCCAGGGCTCGTATTTTTCCAGTGTGCCTTTTCTCCAGTAAGGAATTTCATCCATAGTGATACCGGCGGCTAATTTTGTCGAGATGCGGGCAATCGGAAAACCGGTAGCCTTGGAGGCCAACGCAGATGAACGCGAAGTCCGGGGATTAATCTCAATTACCACCAGGCGATCATCGTCGAGATTGTGAGCAAATTGGATATTGGTCCCGCCGACCACACCGATAGCATCGACTATTTTATAGGAAAGCTCTTGCATCTTTTTCTGCAGCTCTTCAGGAACGGTAAGCATCGGGGCTGAGCAAAAACTGTCTCCCGTATGCACGCCCATGGCATCGATATTTTCAATGAAACAGACGGTGATTTTTTGATTTTTTGCATCCCTCACTACTTCTAACTCGAGCTCCTCCCAACCAATCACCGATTCTTCCACCAAAACCTGATGCACCAGGCTCGCCGCCAGGCCGCGGGCCACAATAACGCGCAGCTCTTCGACGTTATAGGCTATCCCTCCGCCGGTCCCGCCCAAGGTGTAGGCTGGACGCAGGACTACAGGATAGCCCAACTTTTCGGCAATCTGCTCGGCTTCCAATACCGAATGAGACGGTTCAGAGCGAGGCACGGCAATGCCTAATTTGCTCATTGTTTCCTTAAAGGCAATGCGGTCTTCTCCGCGCTCAATGGCATCAGCCTTGACGCCGATAATCTCAACAGTATATTTATCCAGGATACCGGCCTTATACAGACTCGCGGAAAGATTCAGGCTGGTTTGGCCGCCTAAATTAGACAACAGCGCATCAGGCCTTTCCTTTTCGATAATCTTTTCTAAGCTCTCCAAGGTTAAAGGCTCAATATAAGTTTTATCCGCCATTCCCGGATCAGTCATAATCGTAGCCGGGTTGGAATTAACTAAAATCACCTCGTAGCCTTCTTCTTTTAGGGCCTTACAGGCCTGGGTCCCGGAATAGTCAAACTCACAGGCCTGGCCGATAATTATCGGGCCCGAGCCAATAATCAGAATCTTCTTGATGTCTTTTCTCTTCGCCATACAATCTCCTTATTAGTTGTGCTCCTGGCTAAAGGAGCTTTATTATACCATATTAGACATTGGCCTGGCAATAGCCAAAAAAAGGGCATCTTTAAAGAAAAGATGCCCCCCAAAAACCAAAAAACCTATGTTTTTAGCCGTTGATAACTTTATCTGCTTCCTCTCTATATGCATCCATAACATAAGGTATACCTGAGATCTTCGCTGCCTCTTCAGTCAAAGACAGGATGTCTTTGCGGGAAATAGTGTTTAGCCTGAAGTTTCTGCTCCCAGCCATAAGTTGCTGTAAGCCAACTTTCAGTTTCTGGGAGAAGCTATAAATTCCAATTGCCCCCAGAGGAATTTCTCCCATTCGCTTGCCATACCTGTCCGCTAATTCATCGTAGCAGACAAATATTTCTTGAGGTGTTTTGCCATAACGGGAAACAGTATTAGGCAGGTCTTTTCCTTCAATCCAGAAGCCGATATTCTTGCCGACCATGCCCGGAATCATAAACGCTCTGCCCATACATACGGCCTTTACATAAGGGGCTCCCATCGCCAAGACCTTAAAGATGTGGTCCTCTGTTGAGAAACCTCCGGCAATGGCCAGGTCGGGAATACGCATTCCTTTTTTGCTCAGCTTCTCGCAAATTTCATAAGTCATTGCCTGCAGATAAAAGGTAGGTATTCCCCATTCTTCCATCATTCTCCAGGGGCTCATTCCTGTTCCGCCTGGCGCCCCATCAATGGTCAACAGGTCAATGTTGGCCTGGGAAGAGTATTTAATCGCCATGGCTAATTCGCGCATCGGATAAGCGCCGGTTTTCAAGGTTATCCGCTTAAAACCAAGGTCTCTTAAGCGTTTTATCTCAGCAAAGAAAGCCTCTTCGGTAACAAAGCCTAAACGTGAATGGCGCTCGAACTCTCTAATTGCTCCGTCGCTATAGGCCTTTTGCACGGTTTTTAGCGTTGGATCAGGAGTAACGATATAACCGCGCTTCTTTAGCTCCAAAGCCCGTTCTAAACTCTTGACCTTGATTTCTCCGCCGATACACTTGGCGCCTTGGCCCCACTTCAGCTCAATGGTCTCTAAATTATGCTTCTTGCGCACATATTCGGCCACACCCAAGCGAGTATCTTCGACATTCATCTGAACTAAGATTTCGCCGTAGCCCTCGTGGAATTTGCGATAGGTTTCAATGCGCCGGTCCATATCCGGAGACTTTTTAATCTTACCGTGGGCATCCAGCTCAAGCTCCGGATCAATCCCGCAGACATTTTCACCGCAGACTAAAGTTACTCCGGAAATAGCTGCGCCAATGGCAAAGTGTTCCCAGTTCTTACGGGCGATCTCTGTAGAACCAAGGGCACCAGTAAAAGCCGGAATCTTGAGCTTTACTTTTTTGTTCCAACCGTATTCAGTCTCCGTATCTACTGCGGGAAAGGTTGCCGTATCTGGATTAGCTTCAACGCCCTCCGGAAGCCCCTTTGCTCCCATAGCATAGCCCTGAATATTAAGATGCGAATAATCAACAGGATAGTCTTTATCTCCACCGGCAGTAATATCGCCAAACGGTCCAGGATAGATCACCTCACGGCTCCTAAAAGTAGCCTTAAAAACCTCGCAATTTCCCCGGCAGCCATCAATACAACGTGTACATATCCCCGAGGAAGGAGCTACATCCCTGGACCTGTTTGCAGTTTGCGTTACGTCATTTGCATTAGGTCGTCTTAGATTCATTTACATCCTCCTTATTATTACTTTCTTGCACAACCAAATCCCTCTCCCAGCCTACAATCCACGCAACTGTCAGGAAAATTTTCCGACATCGACAACTGCGACTCGCATAAACCGCAAAGGGCTTCGTTGCCCTTTTTCATAGGCCCAGGACAAGGTGTTATTGTCATTGGACAAAGATCTATACAATAATTACATTTCTTGCAATAATCCGGGCGCACGTCAAACGGCAGACGCACTGTGCGAGCGAGGCCGCGTCCGACAAAGCCTAAAGATTTAGATTGCCAGATCTCATCGCAAGCGCGCACACAACGACCGCATAACACGCAATTTTCATGCCTGAAAGGATAGCGCACACTTTTTACGCCACATCTTACCGCGATATCTTGAATCGCGCGGGAATTAGGGGCTTCGGCTACCAGCATCTCGGCGATATTTTTGCGGGCCTTAAGAATTTTTTCTGAGTGGGCCAAAATTCTCATTCCCTCTTCCACTTCCAATGTACAAGAGGCCGTAACCTTAGACTGGCCATTTTTAAATACTTCTACAATACACAGCCGACAGGCGCCAATGGGAGTAAGTCCGCGCACATGGCACAGATGGGGAATGCAAATGCCGTAATCTAAAGCCGCATCCAGGACCGCGGTGCCTTTGGGGACGCGAATCTTTGCTCCGTCAATTGTCAGGGATACGTATTGCTCCATAGCTTTACCTCTAAGAGACAACAACTGCCTCAAACTTACAGCTTTCCTTACAAATGCCGCACTTTTGGCATTTACTATCGTCAATTCTATATGTCTTTTCTTCCTTAATAATTGCGTTGTGCGGGCAGGCCTGAAAACAAAGGCCGCAACTTTTACATTTCTCCATATCAATCGAATAATGGATTAATTCCCGACACACGCCGGCCGGGCAACGTTTTTCCTTAATATGCGCTGCGTATTCGCCAGCAAAATATTTAATCGTAGAAAGTACAGGATTGGGCGCAGTTTTGCCCAGGGC
>JAFGCM010000030.1 GCA_016932635.1 Candidatus Omnitrophota bacterium | reverse complement strand
GGATGATGCTCAAAGACACTTACGATGTAATCACAGCTAATAGCGGTCAGCAGTGCTTAAAGATCATCCAAGAGCATTGCCCGAATCTGGTAATCCTGGATATCCGCCTGCCCGATGCCAATGGCTTGGACCTGCTTAAGGTAATTAAAAAGGAACACAACTCTTTACCTGTTATTATTATCACCGGGGTGGGTACGCACAGGATGGCCATTGACGCCTTGAAGTCCGGGGCAGCGGATTTTATTGCCAAGCCGCTCAACTTCTACTATGTGCGCTCAATTATTGCCTGTAACCTTTCCGGAAACGGCGAAACCCATAAGGATTTGCCTACTGCTGAAGAGATAATCATCAAAAATTACCATTCTTCCATTAATTCCTTGAACAAAATCTTAGCCGCTAAAGACCCCTTTACCCGCGAACATTCCAAGCGGGTCAGCGTGTTTGCGATGAAGATGGCCCAGGAATTGGGGTTATCCGAAGACCAGCAGGAGGTAATGCGGGAAACCGCGCTGTTGCACGATATCGGCAAGGTGGGCATAGCCGAGGCCATCCTGAATAAACCGGGCCGCCTGAATGCCCAAGAATGGATGGAGGTCAAGAAACATACGCAGCTGGGTGAAGAATTCCTTGAGCCGCTGAAGATTTTGCATATTGAACAATCAATGATTCGCCATCACCATGAGCGCTATGACGGCAAAGGCTACCCCGACCATTTAAAAGGAGAAGAGATTCCTTTATATGCGCGGATTTTGGCTGTAGCCGATGCCTATGAGGCGATGACCTCGGACCGGCCGTATCGCAGGGCGATTAACCCCATTGAGGCCCTCTCGGAGCTGGAGCGTTGCAGCGGCAGCCAATTTGACCCCAAGATAGTAGAGACATTTGTGCAAATCTTAAAGAGAGAAAAAAGTCTGTTATTAAATAATAAGAGGGAGGTGTAACATGTTACGCTTTAAAAACAGCAACACAATTTTAGTAGTGGATGATGAGGTCGGACCGCGCGAGGCCTTACGGATGATTCTTCAGGATAAGTATAATATCTTGACCTGCGATGACCCTCAAGAGGCGATGGACGTGATCTCCTCTAACGGTGTGGATCTGGTGATGCTGGACCTGAAGATGCCTAAAGTAGACGGGATCAAGCTGCTTAAGGCAATGAAGGCGGTGGATCCGGATGTGGAGATAGTCTTAATCACGGCCTATCCCAGCACCCAGAGCGCTATTGAGGCGATGGAATTCGGCGCTTACGATTACGTGATCAAGCCCTTTGACAAGGATAAGATCGAGCAGGTGGCGCGCAAGGGGATCATCCGGCGCACCCAGAGAAAATTGGAAAAGAATATATCTTCCAATTTAATCTCGGAAATTTATAAGAAATTTTCTCAAAAGAACGAAAAATAACCTGAACAGGTTAAGAAAATTTCATTTGCAAATACGCCCAAGCTTTGCTATAATTTTATACGAGGCTGAAGCGGATAGCAAATGGCGCAAAGAATTTTTGCGCAAGATAGGATGTAAACGATGACCAAGAAAAGATTGGTTTTGACATTTCCCCGCAAACTGGTGGATGAGCCGATTACCTATCACCTGATCAAGGATTATGAGTTAATGGTCAATATCTTAAGGGCCAATGTAACCGCTGATGAAGAGGGAAGGTTAGTTATTGAAATGAGCGGAGAGAAATCCGCCATCGATAAAGGGATAAAATACCTTTCCGGATTGGGCGTGAAGATTCAGCCGGTGGCCCAGGATATCAAGTGGCATAAAGATAGGTGTGACCATTGCACTGCCTGCATACCGATTTGTCCTACCGGGGCTTTAATCTTGGACCGCAAGACGATGACTGTTTCTTTTGATAATAAAAAGTGCATTATGTGCGGCCTGTGTGTGCCCGTCTGTCCTTACAAGGCTATCGAGATACTATTTTAACCTTCTGTTTTTAAGCCGCTTTCATAAATGTATATAGAACGCACCTATCGGCAGGAGCTAACAGGCAAAGACTTAGTCAGTTTTGAAGTAAAGCTGAACCAGAGCGACCTGTTTATTCTTGCCGAAAGAGCTCTTTCAGAACAAGCGCATAACTCTTTAGCTGCGCATCGCCGGTTGGTCGAAGAATACATTAAGAGACATCCTGAATTTGCCACTACCCTTAAGCCTTATTCCGCAAAAGAAAAGCCCAGCGCAATTATCCGCGAGATGATTGAGGCCTCAGCCGCTGCTGATGTTGGCCCGATGGCCACAGTAGCCGGAGCAGTAGCTGAATATGTGGGCCGGGATTTACTGCAGTATTCATCCCAGGTAATTATAGAAAACGGCGGAGATATTTTTATCAAGATCAATCAGCTTAAAAAGGTAGGAATCTTTGCCGGGGTATCTAGATATTCGGGAAAATTAGCCCTGGAAGTGAGGCCTGAAGAAACCCCCTTGGGAATCTGTACCTCAAGCGGTACAGTGGGTCCCTCGTTAAGTTTTGGTCACGCCGATGCTGCCGTAGCCGTTTGTAATTCGGCAATTTTAGCCGATGCCTGGGCCACCCGCTTAGGCAATATGCTCAAATCTCCTGCCGATTTGAAGCAAGCTTTGCGTTTCGTGAAGAGTAAGCCGGAAATTAAAGGCGTAGTGCTGATTATCGCAGATAAAATCGGCGCTTGCGGCGACATTAAGTTAATTCAGAGTTCGTAGTTCGGAGTTCGTAGCATATTGAGCAAAAGAGGAGAGGACAATGTTTAAACGAATAGCCGAAGATGTGCGCACAGTATTTCGTGAGGATCCGGCAGCCAGAGGTGTCTTAGAGGTTTTACTGTGCTACCCTGGTCTGCATGCTATTTGGCTGTACCGGATAGCACATTTTTTCTGGAGATTCAAATTAAGGCTGTTGGCCCGGCTAATTTCCCATCTCGCAAGATTTCTTACCGGAGTAGAAATCCATCCCGGCGCAAAAATCGGACGGCGATTTTTTATCGATCACGGGATGGGTGTAGTAATTGGCGAAACCAGCGAAATCGGTGATGATGTCCTGATGTATCAGGGCGCAGTGCTAGGAGGAACTACCCATGAAAAGAAAAAACGCCATCCCACTATCGGCAATAAGGTAGTTATTGGCGCCGATGCCGTGGTTTTAGGCGCAATTGAGATTGGCGCGGGCGCCCGCGTTGGTTCAGGGTCGGTCGTAGTTAAGTCTGTGCCTGCGGGGGCAACTGTAGTGGGTGTGCCCGGAAGGATTGTTCAGGCTAGTGAGCCTAAGGTCAAGCCGCTGCTTGACCTTGAGCACGGAAGGCTTCCTGATCCGGTGGCCGAGGCGGTGAACATCTTGGTTAAAAAACACCAAGACCTGGAAGAAAGAATAAAAAAATTAGAAGGTAATAAATAGGGGAACTCCAGTTATGGAAAGCGCAAGATATATGGCTAATGTGATTACCGCCGGCAACCTGCTATTTGGATCGATGTCAATTTTCCTTTCTTTGATGGGTTCATATGTGCCTGCGGCCTGGATTATCTTTTTTGCGATTGTGTTTGATATTGCTGATGGCAAGATTGCCCGGTTGACCGAGGGTAGCTCTCAATTTGGCATCCAATTTGATTCCTTAGCCGATTTAATTTCTTTTGTAGTTGCCCCGGCAGTGTTGATATTTACAGTTAATCGTGACCCATTTTTCCTCTGGCGTTTATTAGTCTGCCTGGTAGCCATTTTCTGCGGGGCCTTTCGTTTGGCCAGATTCAATACCGAGGCCGAAGATAAGATTGCCGTTTTCTTTAACGGTCTGCCCACTCCTGCCTTTGGGGCAGCCTTAACTTCTTTTGTGCTGATCTGGCACAGATATCATTTGCACATTCAGCCGAGGATTATTTCGGTGATCACGGCAATATTGGCAATGATGATGGTTTCCCGGATTAAATATCCTACTTTGAAGAATATCAGCTTGTTGCAGGGTAAATATTTGCTGGTTCTTCTGGCAAGCTTGATTTTGTTATTGATTTTTCCCGAAATAACGGTGGTGCTTTTTACGTTTTCCTACGTATTCTTAGTACCTATTTTTATGAAAGGGGTCGCAAAATGAAGGCTTGGCTGGTGCTTTTAATTAGCGTGTCCTTGACCAGTGTCGGGCAATTGGTTTTTAAAAAGGGCTTGCTGATTGTCGGGCCGATTGAACGTATAGGCGGGAAATTCTTCCAGATGCTGGTTAATCCGGTAGTGTTATTAGGAATAATCTTTGCCGTTTTAGGCTGGGCGGCCTATGCGTTGGCTTTGTCCAAGAGCGAATTGAGCTATGCCTATCCGATTTGGAGTTTAACTTATGTGGTCGTGCCGATTCTTTCCTTGTTAATTTTTAAAGAAAGTATCTCTTTGTTAAAAATTGGCGGATTGGCCTTGATTTTTTTGGGGGTAATTTTGGTGGCGGTGAGCGTAAAATGAGTTTTAAAGTAGGGCTGGCCTTAGGCGGGGGAGGCGTACGCGGCTTAGCGCATGTCGGTATCTTAAGGGTTTTTGAGCGCGAGCGCATTCCCGTTGATTTGATTGTCGGCACGAGTATGGGTGCGGTGATTGGCGGGGCCTATGCTATTTCCGGGAATGCCTTCAGCGTGGAGCAGAAGATACTTGAGCTTTTGGCCAGAAATGAAATAGCGAAACTCGAGTCCTTGGCTGCGCAATCCCGCACGGAAGAGAAAAGGATGATTATTGAAGGCCTGGCTACTTTTGTCAAGGAGCTGTTGCTTTGGAATCTTAAAGGTATTAAGCGCTGGATTGCCGACGGCGCCGGCATCCGCAGGGTAATTGAGGAGTTAATGCAGGATGCGGAGTTTAGCCGCACGCGTATTCCTTTTGCCTGTGTAGCCTGTAATCTCAAGACCGGCGAAGAAGTTATTTTAAATCAGGGCAATATGACCGAGGCCGTAATGGCCTCCAGCACCATGCCGGCAATTTTTCCGCCGGTGAAGATAGGGGGGCGGCTATTAATCGATGGGGCCACAACCAGCGAGGTGCCTATTGAGGCTGCGCGTAAGCTGGGGGCAGACTTTGTTATCGCTGTTAATGTCGGCTCCAATATTTATAACGATAATTTTCGTCACGGAATGGATATTTTGTTTCAGTCTGATGAGATTAGAAACCATGAACTGATGCGTCTTAAGCTTGAGCTCGCTGATTTCGTGATTACCCCGGGCGTAGAAAACGTAAGCTGGGCTTCCTTCTCTCGTGGCCGTGAATGCATCGAGGAGGGAGAGCGCTCGGCGTATAAGGCAGTAGCCAGGCTGAAATCGGCTTTAGGCAAAAGCAAAAGCGCTTATTTTCTAAAAAAATTATTCTTTATGAAATGAATTTTTACGCAGGTTGGCCGGAAGAATTTTTAATTGCTCCCGGTATTTGGCGGCTGTTCTGCGGGCCAGATGAATTTGCCTTTCTTTTAAGATTTCCACGATCTTCTCATCAGTTAAGGGATGTTGGATATCTTCATTTTTAATTAGCTCTTCAATTTGCACTTTGATATTTTTGCTGGAGATAAACTTTCCCGGTTTTACCTTGACCCCCTGGCTTAAGAAGTCCCGCAAGGCAATAATCCCTGAAGGCGTCTGAATATATTTGTTGGCGATCACCCGGCTGACAGTGGACTTATCTCTTTTAATGGCCCGGGCGATTTTTTCTACTGTTAAGGGCTTAAGATATCTTGTACCTTTTTCCAAAAATTCTTTCTGTTCCTTAATTAGAAATTGGACGAGATTAAGCAGGGTCGCCTGGCGCTGGGCTACGGCCTTAATCAGCCAAACTGCAGAATGCAGCTGTTGCTTGAGGTAATGTTTGGTGTTTTTCGGAACTTTTTTATCTTCCAGGAGTTTACGATAGCGAGAGCTAATTTGTAATGCAGGCAATTCTTCATCGTTGAGTATAATCTCGTATTGGCCTTTTTGTTTCTGAATAAACAAATCCGGGTTGATATAAGAATTGGGGAAGCTGGCGAAAGGGCGTCCTGGCTTGGGCTCAAGTGAGGCAATTTCTTTTACCGCTTCCTCAATCTTATTTGGCGCTACCTTAAACAGCTGGGCTAAATGCTCGTATTTTCTTTTTTCTAAATCAGTAAGATATCTTTGCAAAATCTTGGCACTCAATGAATGCTCTTTATTTTGTTGTTTTAACTGAATCAAGAGACATTCTTTCAGGCTGCTTGAGCCTACACCCGGTGGGTCGAAAGTTTGGATCAGGCTTAAGACCTTTTTGATTTCCGCTTTGCCGGCAAGGGAAGTTTCTCTTAATTCCTCCAGCGTTGCGTCGAGGTAGCCGTTTTCGTCGACATTGCCGATAATTAATTGCCCGATTTGGTATTGGGCCGGCGTTAAGCCCGACGATAAATTTAATTGCTGGATCAGATGTTCCTGTAGGGAGGGGCTATAGCGGAGCAGGCTTTCTTTGTAGGCCTGTTTCTTTTGTTGTTCCTGCCCGTAGCTGGTATTATCGTTATCGCTGTCAAAATATTCCGGTGCTTCAGTTTGGTTTTGCAGCAGGTTATCGAGCAGCTCATCTGTTTGTGTCTGCTCTTTTTCTTGCTCCTCGTTTGATTCTTCCAACAGCGGATTTTCTACCACTTTTTCCTGGAGGTATTTTTTTAGCTCTAGAAGCGGCAACTGCAGGATATGCAAGGCCTGGCGCATGTTGGGTGTGAGCACCAGACGTTGAGCCAATTTCAAGCTTAACTTTTGCTTTAGGAGCATGATAATAAGGTTGAGATAGTTCGAATATATAAGTTATGTCGCCCGGACTCTATATATGGCTCCATAACTTATATTCTCACTAAGTATAGCATATTTTTTTATTTTTGGCAAGAAAATAATTTTTTGGCGGGATTTTTTATGTAACTTTAATAAAATCAATTAGTTAAGAGAAAAAACCCCATAACCTATACAACTTATTGAGGTTTTGACTCTCGTCGAGCCCTATATATAGTATATTTTTTTGATTTTTTCACTTGACAGCTATTTTTTGCTGTGCTATACTCCAGTAGTGGAAGAACAGAAAAAGGAAAGTTTAACCTGGAATCGAATAAAAAGGGGTAGGTGCGGATGAAAAAAGTACCCAATTCACTTTCCGAGAATGCCCGGCGCGTCCTGGAGAAAAGGTACCTGCAAAAGGACGAAGCGGGTAATGTCGTGGAAACTCCCGACGATATGTTTCAGCGGGTAGCCAGCAATATTGCCCAAGCGGAGAAACTTTATAATCAACACGCCGACTGCGCAAAGGTTGCTCAACAATTTTATGAAATGATCAGCCGCTTAGAATTTTTGCCCAACAGCCCCACCTTAATGAATGCTGGTCGAGACCTGCAACAGCTCTCTGCTTGCTTCGCAAGAGAACAACAGGTATTAACAAATCCAGGTTATAAAGATATTGACCAAATAAAAGTAGGTGACAAAATAGTAACATCCAAAGGAAGGATAAGAAAAGTATCAGAAGTGCATCGGAGGAAATATAACGGCAACCTTTATACGGTAAATATCCAGGGATTAATAAAGCCCACTTTAAATGTTACAGAAGAGCACCCAGTTCTTGCTATAAAACAAGAAAAATTGGTATGCAAAAGAACAAGACATAATT
>JAFGCM010000003.1 GCA_016932635.1 Candidatus Omnitrophota bacterium | reverse complement strand
GGCCTGCTCCTCCCGTAACTAATACTCTCATCTAAAACATCCCTTCTAAATTTTAGACTTCTCCGACGATTTCATCCAAGAGGTCCTTAAAAGTTACCATTCCCAGGTGCCTGTTTTGTTCATCCGTTAAAACTGCTACCTGCATTCTTTTTAACTGCAAAGAATAAAAAACTTTATCGATCGGGCTTTCCTGGGAAATATACAGCACCGGGCGCAGACAATCCATGACCCGCTGGCATTTCTCCGCTTCATAGAGGGCATCGAAGACATTGGCAAAACCGGTAATCTTTTGTTTTTCATCCTGATAAACCAGAATACGGGAAAAACCGCTGGTCCTGGCCAGTTCCTTTAATCGGGCGGCGTCTTCCTTGCTCTCAATACTGACCACATCCTTAATCGGCACCATAATCTCCTTGACCTTCTTGCTGCCGAACTCAAAAATCCGGTGGATAATCGCCCGCTCATGCGGCTTAATCTCTCCGGTCTGTTTACTTTCTCTGATTAATAACTTCAACTCCTCCCGCGTAACAAAAAGACTTTTTTTTCTTTTTTCTTTTTCCTTAACAGGAAAAAGGATGATCTGCGAGATAATGGAGACTAACCAAACAACCGGCCAAAAAAGAAATTCAAAAAAACGCAACAACCCGGCAACGTAAAAGGTAATTTTATCGGCATAATATCTGAATACGGCCTTGGGCACAGCCTCGCCAAAGATTAGGACCAGCGGCGTAAGCATTACGGAAGTAAGCCAAACGTAGCTATCGCCCAATGTCTTGACAATCATAGTCGTGGTAATGGCGGAGGAAAGCACTACAAACAGATTGGTCCCGACTAAAGTTGTGCTTAATAATCGATCGGGCGAAGAGAGCATTTTTTTAAGTAACAGCGCCTGTTGCACCTTACTCTGGGCCAGCTGCTCCATTTTGATCCGATTAAGCGAAATTATACCCATTTCTGAGCCGGAGAAAAAGGCCTCCAGCAAAATGCACAGCAGCACTACTATCATCGTCTCCAAAATCACTTTATTTTCCTCATACTAATCTTGCGGATCCTGTTCTTGCGCACATCATCAACCGTAAAAAAGTAACTTCTGTATTTGATGCTCTCACCGGACTTGGGGATCCGGCCAAATAAATGAATCATAAACCCGGCTGCGGTCTGGGCATCCTTGGCTTTAAAATGCGTGCCTAATTCATCGTTTAGGTCATATAAAGAAGTTTGGCCGCTGAGCGAAACGGTCTGCTCGTCGACCCGGACAATTAATTTCTCTTCAGTGTCGTATTCATCCTGAATCTCACCGACAATCTCCTCCAGAATATCCTCGATAGTCACCATTCCGGAGGTCCCTCCATATTCATCAGTCACAATCGCCAGATACGATTTCTGGGCCTGAAACTCAAATAAAAGCTCTTCGATCTTTTTGGTTTCCGGAACGAACAGAACCGGCCGGACTAAACTCTGCCAATCCGAACGCGGCGCCAGCAGGTATTCCTTGGCATAAACAATCCCCAACACATTATCCGGGTTGTCCTTGTAAACAGGGATTTTAGAGTGGCGGCTGGATTTCAAAACTTTCTCCAGGTAAGCGCTGTCCTCGTTTATGTCAATGGTCACTATATCCACCCGCGGAACCATAATCTCATTCACGCTTCTTTCTCCAAAGTCAAATACCGTAGAAATCATCTGCTCTTCTTCTTGGCTGACTACCCCTTCTTTCTCACCGATGGAAATCAGGCCTCTGATTTCTTCCTCCGTTAAAAAAGGCTGCCAAAAATGATGTTGGCCGATTAATCCTTGAGAAAAAAAGTCGGCAATCTTGGCCCAGGCCCAGCGAATGGGAAAAATGAGTTTTGCGAATAAAGATAAAGGGCGGCAGATAAAACAAGAAAAACCCTCGGCATAGTAAATGGCCAGGGTCTTCGGTGTAACCTCGCCAAACACTAACAGTAGAAATGCCGCCAGGCCTACGGAGAGACTAAGGCTCTGCTTGACATTAAGAGAAATTAAAGTCTCGGTAATTAGGGCGCTGGCAGTAATATTGACCAGCATATTGCCGGTTAAGATGGTGTTTAATGTACGGCGGGGGGAATTCAATAACTGGTCGATTAATGCGCTGCGGCGGGGGTGTTGCTCCTTTATTCTGCGCAACTGGATTTTGGATAAAGAAAACAGGGCGGTCTCGCTGGCGGAGAAAAAACCCGATAAGATGAGTAGGATAACCAATAAGGAAAGATGCCACGCTAAATTCATTTATCTTAACCCGGTTGCCTTCTTGAGTTGAATTAGTTCTTCTTCTTTCAGCCGGCGGAACTCGCCCGCTTTTAATCCCGTTAGCCTCAAAGGCCCAAACGCCACTCTGGTGATGCTTAAGACCGGATGGCCCACTAAGGCAAACATTTTTTTGATCTGGCGCTTGCGTCCTTCGCTAAGCTGAATTTCCAAGCTCGTAGTTTTATTGTCCTGGGTAAGCAGCTTAATTTTGCAGGGATAGGTCCTTTTTCCTTCTAAAAAGATACTCTGCTCTAATTTCTTAAGCTCACTTAGCTCAATCTCCCCCCGGACACAAACCCGATAGACCTTTTTAATGCCGAATCTGGGATGAGTAAGACGCTGGGTGAGTTCACCGTCATTAGTCAGAAGCAAAAGCCCTGTGGTATCCTGATCTAAACGTCCAACCGGATAAATGCGCATACCTTTTTGTTTGACCAAATCCAGCACCGAGCGCTTGGCATATTTATCCTTAACAGTGCTAACTACACCCTTGGGCTTGTTCAGGATAAAATAGACATTTTTTTGGATATATCTTCTTTGACCGTCAACTGTTACAATGTCTTTCTCTATATTAAGCCGCTCCGCCGGCTTAAGCACTGTGCGGCCATTAATCTTTACCCGTCCGGCTTCGATAATTTGCTTGGCACCCCGGCGCGAAGCAATCCCTAACTTAGCCAGGGCTACTTGTAAACGCAGTCTTTCCGCCATTTTTGCCTTATTATCTCATCGGGCCTGCTGTTTTGCGAGCGAAATAGGGACATTATACGGAAGAATAAAATAAATTTCAGTATCTCTAATCTTAATTTTCTCTTCCAGGGCGAGATTTACGATAAAGGCCTTCTTAGGTTTATATTTTTCTATAAATGCCTTTAGGCCGCTATTAATTTCTGGCTTGCCGAGTTCTATTGCCTTCACCTCTACAGGAACGATTTCTCCATAATAATTTCTGAGTATAAAATCAACCTCATTTCTATCCTTTGTCCGCCAGTAATTGACCACGCCATCCCAGAGTTTAACTATTGATGAAGACACAAAGTTTTCCAATAACTTTCCCCTATCCCGGCTATCAGAAAAGTTAGCGAAATACTTTACCGAGAGGTTACGCATGCCTGTATCAACAAAATAAACTTTGGGCATTTTCGTCAGTTCCTTGCGCGCATTGGTAAAATAAGGCCTGGCTAAATTCACCACAAAGGTACTTTCCAGCGCAAAAAGATAATTTTCTATGGTCCTAAAGTTCAAACCTAATGTAGCGGTCAACTCGTGAAGATTAACGAGGTTGCCGATTTGGTCACCTAACAACGCAACTAATTTTGAGAAGGCAAACGGATTTTTTACCTTCATAAAGCCGACGATGTCTTTTTCCACATAACTTGAATAAATTTCATTAAGTACGGCTATTTTTTCCTTTTTATCCTTGGAAAGGACGACGCGCGGATATCCTCCAAAGACAACAAAATCAAAAAAATAATCCATAATCTTTCGTCTATTTAAAGTGGATATGCCGTCTTTTTTAAGCAGGCCGCGAAGAGACGGCTCATAACAGCTGAGATATTCGCTAAACGAAAATGGCCACAGATGAAACAGGCGCTTCCTGCCTGCCAAGGATTCAGATATCTTTGATTTGATTTCAAGCGAGGAAGAACCGCTTACCACAAATTTTACCGGAAGCCTCACATCATAAATCCCCTTAAGAAATTTCCCGGAGTTTTCCAGACGCTGGATTTCATCAATAAAGACATAGAGAAATTCCTCTCGCCCAAGCTCCTCCTTTAAAAATTTGATAAAATCATCCTGATTTCTTATGCCGGTGAGGTCACTGATTAAATCCAAGTTAAAAAACTTGAGCTGAGATTGTTTTACTTTTTTTTGTGCAAATAACCAATCCTTTAATTGAAAAAGCAAGGTAGTCTTGCCTGTCTGCCGGGCACCGGTAATAACGGTAACTTCCTGCTCTTTCAGGTGTGCGGTTATCTGGCCGAATATTTCTCGTTCAATCAGCTTATTATTCATACTGCAATTATAGCACGATTTTTAATGTAGTCAAGTGCAATTTTAGTATTTTACACTTTTCCGCCATTTTTAGCTGATGC
>JAFGCM010000029.1 GCA_016932635.1 Candidatus Omnitrophota bacterium | reverse complement strand
CATGAACTGATATAGGAAGGCGTGCGAATAACATTCGCTAGGTAAAAAACATAGGAAATATCACTTCTATTTTTGCTAAAAAAATCTGTTGATATATACAGCCCTTTCTTGAGTTGAAGGATTTCCTTATGCTTCAGAAAGCGGCTGATATAGGTATCCACTGTGGCATCGGCAAGTCCTAGCTGTTTGCCAAGCTGATACAAGCTGTCTTTGCTGAAGTAGGGTAAAGATTTTAGCTGTTCTAATAGGTTCTTCTTGCTTTTCATAATTATGACAGAAGTGTATCATAAAAGAAATGTCATGTCAAGTGTTTTGTTCCTTACGATAAGAGGCCTCAAATAAAAAAGGCGCTAGGTTGAACTTGCAAGGAGGGGGATCTCTAGGGATACAAGCCCAACCAATATTCGCGCCTTAGTATATGCTTATAACTTCTTTCTTTGCCGCTTTAGTCCGTCGCCGCTGCGGTCAATTCTGAATTCCTGAATAAAATCAACACTGTAGATGTCCTGATCGCGCAGGACATAGAGATTACCGATAATCTTGACTTCAAATTTCTCTTCCCCAACTTTACTGTCATAGCTTTTGACTACGGAAAGATCCTTCAGCTGCGGGCCCTTACTGGCATACCGCTTAATCCATTCGGTTAATTCCTCGGGGCTGTGCATCAGGGCGTGGTCGCGGACAAAATAGGTAAAGTGCTTCTGGGTCTTTGTCGTAACACCATTAAGCACAAATGCTTCCGACAAAACTACATCTCTTTTGTGGTGGTCGGTGGAAGTTAAGTTTTTAAATACAATGTCGCGCATTTTGCGCCCCCTCAATTTAACTTCGCGACCTAGATTTGTAACTCTAATTCCTCCAAGAAGTTATAATA
Source organism: Candidatus Omnitrophota bacterium (assembly GCA_016932635.1). GTDB lineage: Bacteria > Omnitrophota > Gorgyraeia > JAFGHF01 > JAFGHF01 > JAFGCM01. The sequence continues at coordinate 2,182 of JAFGCM010000029.1, read as the reverse complement.
TTTGCCGGGTTACCAAATTGCCTTTGGCAACCCGGCGACCCGAATCAGGCCCGTGGCATTGCGCCTTCTTATCCTCTTATTATCTTAGGATTTGCCTTGTTTCGGGTAAATTAATACTTATTAAACATATTTATTAACTACCCAAAATAAAAAATTGCTAACAGCAATTTCTACCTAAGTATACCATATACTTGGGGTTTTGTCAACCCTTGTCCGCTTGGAATATCTTCTTCTCTTCAGCCCTTAACAGCCTGCGAATGTTAGACTTATGACGATATACTACAAATAAACAAAGGGCTACCGAAAAAGCTAATAGCTTAAACGGCTGATTAAATACCAGCATAAAGACAGGCAGCATCAGCGAGGCTATAATCGAGCCTAAAGAAACAAAACCGGTAATTACCACTACCAGCAGCCAAACCCCTAAACAAAGCCCGGCAATCGGCCCCAACACCGGTACCTTAAAGCTCAATCCGATCAGGGCCCCGGCGGTAGTGGCCACACCTTTGCCGCCTTTAAACTGTAAAAAAATAGTCCAGTTGTGCCCGCAGATAGCCGAAAGCCCTAAGACCAGACGCACCAGCAAGGGGTCAAATTTAAACCCCGGCCCTAGGACAAAGTCAGCCAGCAGGGTAACCGGAATTAATCCTTTAAATATATCCAGAGCCAGTACCGCTAATCCGGCCAGAGGGCTGACTACCCTGAATACGTTGGTGGCCCCGAAGTTACCGCTGCCGTAGCAGCGGATATCGATGCCGCGCAAGGCCTGCGCCACGATATAACCCACCGGAATTGAACCTAAAAGGTAAGCCGCAATTATCGCCAACAGTAACATCTTTAGCTGCCCTCATTAAATAGGCGGCTGCCAATCCGGATGTAATCCAGGCCGGAAACCACCGTGAACAGAATCATGGCGTACATCACTATAGAGAAAATTCTTAACTGCAGCAATAAGGTTAAAATGGTGGCCATCTGCAAGGTGGTGGTAATCTTGCCCAGAATTGTCGGGGTAATCTGCAGCTTGCCGTTAATCATATGTAGAACTGCCGAGCCTAAAACAATAATCACATCACGGCTGATCACAATGATTACTATCCCGGGAGCCAGTTTAAATTCAGCCGGCCAGGTGTTCACCATGGAAAGACAGATGAACACGGTAATCAACAGCAGCTTATCGGCCAGGGGGTCCAGAATCGTGCCCAATTTGGTACGCTGACCCGTAATTCTGGCAATGTAGCCGTCTAAGGCATCGGTCAATATGGCCAAAAGAAAAATGCCGATAGCCAGTAAGCGCAAGAAATCCTTCTCCGGTGAATAGTACATAATCGTGGCCACAAACACCGGAATCAAAAGAATTCTTAAAATCGAAAGCTTATTGGGCAGGTTAAGCATTATTTAATCCTGCCTATTCTGCCCGGCGGCCACCAGATTACGAAGGCCTTGCCCAGCATAAGTTTCTGCGGCACAAATCCCCAATAGCGCGAATCCCGGGATGAGGCGCTATTATCGCCCAGGACAAAATAATGATTAGGCGGCACGGTAATTTTAGCACCCGGCGCCCCATAGGCACCCTGGTTTTCATAAAATATCTGCTGGAAAATCTCCGGCTGGTCGATGAGCCGGCCGTCAATCTTCAACTTACCCGCGGCAATCTCTACCGTTTCGCCGCCAAAGGCCACCAGGCGTTTGATGAAATCCCGGCGCGGGTCCTCCGGATAACGAAACACCACCACATCCCCGCGTTGGGGCCGGTTAAAGCGATAAATGAACCGGCTGACAAAGATTTTATCCCCGGGCATCAGCGTCGGCTCCATCGAGCCGGTAGGAATCTTAAACGGGGTAACGATAAAGGTCCTGATAATCATGGCCAGCACTGCCGCAATCAACAGCGATTCGGCATATTCCCGGATAATCCTCTTAGTCTTCTCTTTCACTTTCCTCCCTCTCACTTATTCAACCAAATTTCGGCTAACTCCCGATTAATCTGATCCGCTTGTCTTTGGTCCAGTTTAAAGGTCTGCGTCTGCTCGGTTGGTGATGAATTAATCATCCGCAAGAAATCTTCCACTAAGACTTTTTTGGCCCCCAGCGCCCCGGCATAATGGCGAATCTGCCGGTCGTCGCTGACCACCCCGATATCCCGGGCATGATTGGAGCATTCCACCATCTCTTTGATTTTTTT
>JAFGCM010000028.1 GCA_016932635.1 Candidatus Omnitrophota bacterium | reverse complement strand
TTGATATTGGGGTCTTTAATCTCTGTTTAGCTAACTTGACCAGAGAGATGATATTGCTTTTGCCCGGACAGACATAACTGCAGATGCCGCACTCAATACAATCCAGCACATGGTATTCGCGGGCGTAATCAAACCGGCCTTTTTCAATCGCCCGGGCTAAGGCTGAAGGATTAAGCCCCAGCGGACAAACCTGTAAACACCGCCCGCAGCGGATACAGGGCCTGCTCCTGAAGGACTTAAGCTCTGCCTTGCTAAAAACTATTATTCCCGAGGTTCCTTTAATCACCGGCACCTCCAGGGTGTACTGGCTAATGCCCATCATCGGCCCGCCCAGAACCACTTTGCCCGGCTCCTCGGTTAACCCGCCGCAAAAATCAAGGATATCTTTTACCTTAGTCCCTATCCTCACCAACAGGTTGGCCGGATGCTTAACGATACTGCCGCCTACGGTAATTACTCTTTCGTATAACGGTTTATTTTTATACACTGCTTCATAAATAGCAAATGCGGTAGCCACATTATTTACCACCACACCCACATCAAAAGGCAGTTTCCCCGGAGCAACTTCCCGTTTGAGCACAGTCTTAATCAACTGCTTTTCTGCCCCTTGAGGATAAAATGACTTCAAGGGCACAACCTTAATATCCTCTGGCTGCAGCAGATTACTGAATAACTCGATGGCATCGGGTTTATTTTCTTCGATGGCCACGAAACCGTTCTTAACATTCAGGACACGCATTGCTGTTTTCATGCCTAAGATGATTTCTTTGGCTTTTTCCAGCATCAATCTGTGGTCGGCGCTTAAGTATGGCTCGCACTCGGCGCCGTTTAAAATAAATGAATCCACGGGTTTGTCTTTGGGGGGGTTAAGTTTAACCTGGGTGGGAAAGGCGGCTCCGCCCAAGCCGACCACTCCGCAAGCACGGATTATCTTTCTTATCTCATCCGGCGAAAGCGAAACTAGATCTTTTCGCTCCCGGATAGTCTCGTCTAAACCATCCTGGCCGTCTGATGCAATCACAATAGCAAGCTCCTCACCCAAAACAGGGTGTGGTCTGGTTTCAATACTTTTTACCGTTCCGCAAATCGAGGCATGAATCGGTGCCGAGATATAATCTTGAGCCTCGGCGATCAGTGTGCCGGTTTTGACTCGGCTACCGACAGCCACTTTAGGCTGGCCAGGTTTTCCCGTATGCTGTAATAAAGGAAGCGCGACCTCGCTCGGTACCCCCAGCGTCTTAATCGGCAAGGCTTGTGTGAACTCTTTCAAATCCGGGGGGGCAAGCCTGCTTTTAAGCATAGGTCCTTCCTGTAAGCTGATCGACATACTGGCGCGCGGCCTGGGCAGCTTGCGCGCCTTCGCCGCAGGCAGTGACTATTTGGGCCAGGGCCCTTAAGCGACAATCACCGCAGGCAAAGATGCCCGGGCGCGAGGTTTGTAAATTTGCGTCGGTCGTAATAAAACCCTGGATATCCAAATTAACCAGCCCTTTAACAAAATCCGTGTTGGGTTTAAAACCGGCAAAGATAAAAACTCCGGCGCAGGAAAGTTCGCTGCGCTTAGCTGTCGCTACATCTTCTATCTTGACGCCGGTAACTTTTTCTGCTCCGAGAATCTCAAGAACTACCGTGTTCCAGAGAATGTTTATTTTGGGGTTAGCCTTTAATCTCTGCTGTAGCAGTTGGTCGGCGCGCAACCTGTCCCGGCGATGAATCAGGCTGACTTTACGGGCAAATTTAGCTAAATACAGGGCCTCTTCGCAGGCGGCGTTGCCCCCGCCGACAACCACAATATCCTGGTCGCGGAATAAAGGCCCGTCACAGGTAGCGCAATAAGATACCCCTTTCCCGGTAAGCATTTCTTCGCGGGGCACGTTTATTCTTTTCGGATGCGCTCCGCTGGCCAAAATTACGCAATGAATATTATATTCCCGCTCTTGAGTCTTGACGCTATACCACTTCAGGGCCTCAGTAGGCTGGACCCAGACAATCTGCTTTACTTCTTGTGTCACTATCGTTAAGCCGGCCTGTACTGCCTGGGCCCGGAAGCGCTCAGCCAGCTCCCGGCCGCTCACCCCTTCAGGAAAACCGGGGAAATTTTCAATCGTCTCTGTCCAAAACAAAAGCCCGCCGGGCTGCAGTTTCTCAAGCATGATGACTTTCATTCCCGCCCGCTGCGCATAAAGTCCGGCGGTTAAGCCTGCCGGTCCGGCGCCGATAATAACCAGATCATATTCGCTCATTTTTTTCTCCTAAAATAAAGGTGCCCCAGCCGGTAATGCTTAAAATCAGGCCGACAAAGATTAAAATCCAAAACCGCCCAATCTGCTCCGCTAAAAACGAACTTAAAAACATGAACAAAAGAAAAGCTGAATAACCTACGATATCCAAGGAACCAAAGGTCCGGCCGCGCATTTTTTCCTGGGTGACTTCATGAATCAAGGTTTGGGAAGAGATAATTATCGGCGCCAGCGTCAAGCCTAAAATTAGGCTCAACAATTGCGCAAATAAACTGGAAGAAAACACCTTTAAGAAAATCGTAAATGCGATTAAGACCAGGCCGCTTGAGCCCAAGGCCACCGTTATCGTTTTCATTCTGGAGAACCGATCGCCGAAGCGGCCGTAAATCAGGGCCCCGCAAAAAAGCCCCACACCTAAAAACACCGCCAGGATACCCAAGTCATAAGTCACCGAACCAAAGGCATTCTGCACAAAGACAATCGTCACCACCGAAATCGCCCCTATAGTCGCGCCTAAGAAGAAAAAAAGCTGCGCTACAAAGCGCACATCTTTATCGCCGAGAAAATACTGCCAGCCTTCCTTAATATCGGTAAATAAGGTTTTCTTCAGTATCTTGCGCACGTTTAGGACCTGGCGGGATACCCGATGCCCCGGCTGAAGATCGGGTATTCTCTTGGCAATAATCGCCAGAATGAGCAGCGCCGAAACCAGATAAGTCAGCGCATCAATTAAAAATCCTCCGGCAGAACCAATGCGTTCAACCAAAAGCCCGCCCAGGCCAAATCCAGCCACTACAGCGATCATTCCGGTAATCGAAGTCAGCGAGTTGGCTAAAAGTAGTTTCTCCGCGGAGACCAGCTCCGGGATAATCGCCATCTTTGCCGGGACAAAAAAGCGGCTAATGGAAAAAGTGAGAAAGATAACCAGATAAACGGGCCAGATACTTTCCAATTTAATAAAAACTAAAAAGATTGAGCCAACCAGTACCGCCCTCAAAAAATCACAAACAATCATGGTGCGCCGGCGGTCCCAGCGATCCACATAGGAAGAGGCTATCGGACCGACTAATAAGACAGGCAGCACCGTGCAGGATAAGGTCTTGGCCAATTGCCAGGTTGAGCCCGGGGCCCGGGCAGAGATTAAGGCAATCAGGGCCATTTGATTTAAGCGGTCGCCGAACTGGGAGATGATCTGACCCAGCCAAAGCAGAAAAAAATTTTTATTTTTTAATACTTCTCTAAAGCTTGCCAAGGCTTAAGCCTTCTTTCAGAGCAAGACTAATTGCCCCTAAATCGCCAACTTGATCTTTTAATTCAGCCGGCACAATTCGGCAGCCGCGTAAAGGCCTCACCCAGCTGAACCGCCGCACCGTCTGAAGTAGCGGCCTAAACAAAAGCAGCCCGGCTTTGGAAACGCCTCCGCCGATAACAATCATTTGCGGATTAATTACCTGAATAACATTGGTTACGCTTAGTCCCAGATAAAAAGCTGCCTGCTGGTAAATGTGGCGCGCCAGCAAATCTCCCTGGCGGGCGGACTGGGCCACCACAACAGCATCAATCTCTTTTTTGCTGCCGGCCAATTTTAAGATTAATGAGTTTTTCTTGACCTTTTCCCGGGCTATTCTGGCGATGGC
>JAFGCM010000027.1 GCA_016932635.1 Candidatus Omnitrophota bacterium | reverse complement strand
GGCGTGCGATTTAGGGTGTAAAGGCGTAACCATTTATCGCGACCGCAGCCGCACAGAACAGGTGCTGAATGTAGGCGCACAGGATCCGACTCAACAAATATCAATGAGCATTCCCATTTCACCCCGGCCGCGGCCACAGGTAGTTACCGGAACAACCACCAAGATTACCACCGGTTGCGGCAATCTTTACATTACCATTAATGAAGACGAGCAGGGCCGTCCGTTTGAAGTATTTATGCAGATGGGTAAGGCCGGGGGCTGTGCCGCCTCGCAGTTAGAGGCCATTGGGCGTCTGGCTTCTTTGGCCCTGCGTTCAGGCGTAGACCGCAAGTCGATTGTCGATCAGTTGCGCGGCATTCGCTGTCCGTCTCCTTCCTGGAGCAAAGAGGGTAGAATCTTTTCCTGCGCTGATGCCATTGCCCGGGTAATTGAGATCCATTTAGGCAAAAAGCAGGATATTCAAACAGCAGAGCAGGAAACCTTAGGACAGCTGATCAAGCAGGACTCTGACGGTGTAGTGAAAACGCTTAACGTCGTAGGTGTTTGTCCTGACTGCGGTAGCGCCCTGCGTCACGAAGAAGGTTGTATCGTCTGTGCATCCTGCGGCTATTCCCGGTGTTAAGATGTCAATAAAACCAGATCGATGGATTAAGCAGATGGTGCAGGAAAAACAGATGATTGCGCCGTTTGCCCCGGAACAAATCAAAAAAAATAATATCTCTTTTGGGTTGTCCAGTTTTGGCTATGATATCCGCCTGGCCGATGAGTTTAAGTTATTTGAGGCCAGAGCCGATTGTGTGATTGACCCCAAAAATATCCAAGAGGACAGCTTTCGTTACCTGCGCTCTAAAGTCTTGAGCATCCCGGCCAACTCTTACGTCTTAGCTAAATCCCTGGAATATTTTAAAATGCCCGATAATGTCTTAGGTATGGTAGTGGGCAAAAGCACCTATGCCCGCTGCGGCGTAATTGTTAATGTCACGCCGCTGGAACCCGGATGGGAAGGGTTCTTGACTATTTCTATCAGTAATAGCGCTGCCCGCCCGGTGAAAATTTACGCTCAGGAGGGTATCGCCCAGATTTTATTTTTCGAATCAGAGCAAAATTGTGCTGTTTCCTATCGGGATAAGAAGGGAAAATATCAGGGGCAAAAAGATATTACTATTTCAAGGATGTAAGGATGAAAAAAATTATTTATGTAATCTTAGATGGACTAGGGGACCGGCCGCATCCGGATTTGAATAACCAAACCCCTTTAGCAGCCGCAGCTACCCCACACCTGGACCAGTTAGCTAAAAATGGACAGACCGGACTGATGTATACAGTAGGCAAAGGCATTGCCCCGGAGTCGGATATCGCTGTAATTAGTATTTTAGGATACGATGCAGAAAAATACTATACCGGTCGCGGGCCGCTGGAGTCATATGCGGAAGGGTTGCAGGTGCGGGAGGGCGATTTAGCTTATCGGGTTAATTTTGCTACTCTGGGTCAGGGTAAACAGATTGTTGATCGCCGGGTAGGCCGTAACCTGACTACGCAAGAAGCCACTCTTCTGGCCCAGGAAATAAATGCTAAAGTAAAACTGACCAATATCGGCGCAGACTTTAAATTCAAAAATACTATTGGCCACAGAGGGGTGTTAGTGATTTATCCGCACCAAGGAAAACTTTCTGCCGAGGTCTCTAATACCGATCCGGCTTATGAGAAAAAGGGTCACTTTGGCGTTGCCAAAGAAAAATTTGAGAATAAAGTCCAGTTATGTAGGCCGGTGCCGGGAAAGGAGAATTTACCCGAGGCCGTTAATGCAGCGAGATTAACCAATGAGTTCGTAGAAAAGAGTCATCTGGTGTTAGAGCAGGCCCAGGTTAATAAAGAAAGACAAAGCCAAGGCAAGTTAAAAGGAAATCTAATTTTGACTCGCGATGCCGGAGATAGATTGCCCAAATTCCCCAGTATCAAGGAAAGATTTGGCCTTGATTTTGGCTGTTTTGTAGAGATGCCTGTAGAACGGGGTATTGCCCTGTTGACCGGAATGAGCATAGTTGATTTAGCTCTGCCAACAGGTAATGCTGATCAGGATTACCCTCTACGGGCTAGGAAGGCTATTGCAGCCCTACAGAAATATGACGGCTTGTACGTCCATCTGAAAGGGCCCGATGAGCCGGCCCACGATGGCCAGGCTTTAAAAAAGAAGGACTCGATCGCCGCTATTGATCAGTATTTCTTCGGCAATTTAATTCCTAATTTGGATCTAAAGAATTTTGTGGTTTGTGTCAGCGCAGACCACTCTACTCCTTGCGTAATCAAGGCACATTCGGATGATCCTGTTCCGGTTTTAATTTCCGGAGGCGGAATCGAGCCGGATCAGGTGGGCACTTTTTCAGAAAAAAGCTGCCAGCAGGGTAAACTAAAACAGTTATCCGGTCCGCAGCTGATGCCGCTTTTGGTCGCTAGCGCCAAAAAATAAAAAATTTCTTAAAAAGCAAATAAATTTCTTGACAAATTTTTTTTATTTTGTTATATTTAATAAAAAGATAATTTTCTTTATTACTTAAAGGAGAATCGGCGGTAAACTTGAAAATAATAAAATTTTTTTAAGGGAATCATCCAAGGGATGGTTCCCTTTTCTTTTTTTTTCAGGAAAAAATGCATATAGCGATTCTATATCGAAAATCTAAAGAAAGCGATAAAGGCTACGCCTTAGATTCTTTTGGGCGGGCAAGCCTGAAACATGTCTTCAGGATCAAGGATGCCCTGGAGGTCTTTGGTCACAGGACCACTAT
>JAFGCM010000026.1 GCA_016932635.1 Candidatus Omnitrophota bacterium | reverse complement strand
GGGCCCCGTATTTACTGCCTTGGTGGTTACCGGGCGGGTGGGCTCGGCTATTACAGCAGAGATTTCCAGCATGAAGGTTAATGAACAGATTGAGGCCCTGGAGACCATGGCCTTAAACCCGGTACGTTTTCTGGTTGCCCCGCGGGTTTTAGCTTTAGCAATTATGCTTCCTTGTTTGACTATTCTAGCTGATATAGTAGGAATGCTCGGGGGCTTTATCATCGGGTTTTTTAGCTTAAAGATTAATCCGGGTCTTTATCTGGATATGACGGTTGAGTTTCTTAAACTCAAAGACATCTATACCGGTCTTTTTAAATCGTTTGTGTTTGCTATTATTATTACCATTGTGGCCTGCTATGAGGGCTTAAACGCCTCTGGCGGAGCTGAAGGCGTAGGCCGCTCGACTACGGTCAGCGTAGTCAGAAGTTTTATTGCCGTTATTTTAGCCGATGCCTTGTTAACGGGAATGTTTTATTTTGCCGATGTTTAAAAAATAATAACGAGCGATGGCCAGGACAGTAATTAAGGTGGAGAATTTAGTCAAGACCTTTGGTTTACGCCGGGTGCTGGATCAGGTCAACTTAGAGATTTACCAAGGCGAGACCTTTGTGATTATGGGCGGTTCCGGCTGCGGCAAAAGCACGCTCTTGCGTCATCTGATCGGGGCGCTGAAACCAGACTCAGGAAGGGTCTTGATTAAGGATCAGGATATCACCCGGATTAATGAACACGAACTGGATGAGATTAAAAAGGACTTTGGCATGCTGTTTCAATCTGCGGCGCTGCTTGATTCCTTAACCGTGGAGGAGAACGTCAGCCTGCCGTTACGGGAGCACACTAAACTCGCCTTCGAGATCATTAAAATTATGGTCAAGATGAAGTTGAGCCTGGTGGGTCTGCGCGGTTTTGAACGGCATATGCCTAGTGAATTGTCCGGAGGAATGAAAAAACGCGTGGGTTTGGCTCGAGCTATTGCCATGGATCCGGATATTGTCTTTTACGATGAGCCCACCGCCGGGCTTGATCCGGTGGTAGCAGCGGTAATCGATAAATTAATTTTGGACTTAAGCAAAAAACTTTTAATTACTTCTGTCGTGGTTACTCACGATATGCAGAGCGTCTTTCGTATCGCCGATAGAATTGCCATGCTGCACAAAGGAAAAATTCTTCAGGTGGGTACGCGGGAGGAGATTAAGAATTCTGCCAATCCGATTGTGCAGCAGTTCATTTCCGGAGACGCCGATGGGCCAATTCAATTTTTAGATAAGGGAGACGACTACTTGGAGCAATTAACAAACTAAGAGGTGAAGGATGGGCGTAAAAGCAAATGATTTTAAAATCGGATTATTAGTGCTGGCGGCCTTAGCAGCCCTTTTAGCCTTGAGTTATCAGGTGAATAATCTGGCTTTTGTTCGCGGTGGCTATGGGCTAAACGTGACTTTCGTTAATTCTGCCGGCATAGAAAAGAATGCACCGGTGCGGCTGTCCGGTGTAGAGGTGGGCACGGTCAAGGACTTAAAAATTACTTACGGCCCTGAAGGAACGCGTGTACTACTTAATCTTTGGCTGAAGAAAAACGCCTTGGTCCGCGAAGATTCCGAGGCCTTTGTCACTACCCTGGGATTGATGGGAGAAAAATATTTAGAAATAACTGCCGGCGACGCCGAGGCAAACTTTTTACGGCCCGATAGCACAATCATCGGTCGGGAGCCTTTTGATACAAATAAGTTTATTGAAAAGGGCGAGCAGATTGCCGAAAATTTAGACCAGACGATCAGCGAAATCCGTAAGCTTAGCAGCGGGGTCAATGAGGTGGTCGAGTTTACCCGCCAGGATTTGGACAAGATGATGAAGAATTTAGCGGAAAGTTCAGAAAATATCAAGGCCTTTACCGAAGACATTAAATGGCATCCCTGGAAACTAATCCGCAAAAGCAAATCCCCAAAGCCCGAAGAAGTCGAAAAAGAAAAGCAGAAAAAAAGATAATTGCTTAAGAAATCTGATCGGCTAATTTTTGTTTTTGTCATACTGATCATCCTGTCCGGATTAATTTCCTATTTTCGTGTCTTTGACCGCTATGAACTGGCGCTGTTGGATTTGCGTTTTCAGGCGCGCCTTCCCCAAAAGACCGACCCTCAGATTGCTATTATAGAGATTGCCAATGATACCCTCAAGAATATGCATAGTTGGCCTTTACCCCGAGATTATCACGCCACAATAATCCAAATACTCTCCCAATGCGGCGTCCGCGCCATTATTTTTGATATTTTGCTCAGTGAGCCTACCGGGGACGACGCAATTTTAGCGGAGTCGGTCAAAAGAGCCGGCTGTGTCTATTTGCCCTACGCCTTGCGCCCGGAACAAATTAAGGATGGTGTATGGGAGGCTCAAGATTTTGATACAACATTACTTCCCGAATTGGCCAAGGTAGCTCAAGGTACCGGCCACGCCAATGTACTCACGGATATTGACGGTAAACGCCGGCGCATACCTTTGTTGATTAAATACCAGGATGATTTTTTGCCGCAGCTTTCTCTGCGAGCAGCTCAAGGCTATTTAAATATACCTGCCGAAAAAATAAAGTTCTCTGCCGGAAAATTTGTTCAGCTGGGTGATTATTGCCGCATCCCCATAGATAATGAAGGCTCGACGGTGGTTAGTTTATCCGGCCGCTGGGTGGATACGTTTACCCATTATTCTTACTATGACCTGTTCATCGATTATGCCCAAGGCTTACTGGGTAAAAGTGGCCTTGCGTTATCACCTCGCTTGGCGTCATTAAAGAATAAAGTTTGTTTCGTCGGCTTAACCGCTACCGGAACAGCGGATATCAGCGCCAGCGCCCTGGAGGCTAAATATCCGCTGATCGGCTTACACGCTAATTTGTTCAATTCGATTATCAGCAAAAATTTTATTAGGCGGATTTCGCCTCTAGCAAATTTAGTTACCCTTTATCTGCTTTGCCTGTTGAATCTGCTGTTAGCCTTTAAAGCTAAGGCGCCGCTGAACATCTTATACCGGATTGGGCTTTTTCTTTTGTTTGTTTTAGGCGGATTTTTATTATTTATCTTTTCCGGCATTTGGATAGATTTATTTTGCCCGGCCGTAATTTATCTTTTGCTTTATCTAGGCATCAATGTCTGGCGTTATCTTAAGGAAATTCGCCAAAGAGAAATTTTAGAGAAGGAGCTGGATATTGCCCGCAATATCCAGAGGAGCTTCTTAAAAGATGTGCCAAAAGAAGCGAAGGCAGCGGAGCTCGCTGTGGCAATGGATACTGCCCGGCATGTCGGAGGGGACCTGTATGATTTTGTCCAATTTGGCGATGGACGAGTTGGGCTTTTAGTGGGTGACGTTTCCGGAAAAGGGGTGCCGGCAGCGCTCTTTATGGCTCAAATCATCAGCCGGTTTCGCTATTTTGCACAAGACTATTTTTCCCCAGCCGAGACTCTGACCAAGTTGAATGAAGATGTAGTTCGGGACTCAACATCCGGGCTGTTTGTGACTATGGCCTATCTAATTTACGACCCAGCTAAGAGAGAGATTACACTGGCTTCAGCAGGGCATCTGCCTCCGTTAGTGGTTCGTGATTTACAACTCTTTGAAAAGATTGAAGTTAGCGAAGGAATGCCTTTAGGATTGATGGCGGAAGCGGTTTTTGAGGAAAAACAGCTGAAATTGCAGCCTAAAGACCTGGTGTTGCTCTATACAGATGGGGTCACCGAGGCTAGAAACAGTCAAGGGGCGGAGTTCGGTGAAGAAAGGCTGATTCAGGCCTTAACAGGCAAGCAGGGTGTTTCCAGTAAACAGGCAGTTGAGCTGCTCCGAAGCCAAATCCAGGCCTTTTCGGTGCGGACTCCCCAGCATGATGACATCACAATTATGGCATTATTAGTTACGTAACTATTTGTATATAAAGTAGTTATATTAATCACACCCCCCCATTATTTCCCTCATTATTAACCGCTAATTTCTTTTTATATAAAGATATATTGAATTTTGCCCCCTTATATGGTATACTCTACTTGGTAGTCAGATTAGCGGCTGCCAAAGCGTTATTTGTCAATTTGGACTAGCGATAAAGGCAAACCACTTGAAAGGGTGGGGCATCCCGATCAGCGAAAGCTGTCCCGGGATCTTGCCTGGCCAGACGGTCAGAGCAAGGCAAAGCTTAAGAGCCTAATCCCTTAATCTGAAAAACAGGTTAAGGGGATGGCAGTCAGTTGCCGTAAAAAGAACCTTATTCCTTTCGTGTGGACTAAGGTTTTTTTATTGGCAACCGGCTATTGAAAGAGTCGGTGCCAAATGTCCACCACAATAAAAAACAAAATAATACTGTACGTCGTTTCGACTATCCTGTTGGCCTGGTTTACCGGCACAGCTGAAGGTGTTGCCCAGACGTTACGCCAAGAGTTAGCGGACGGCGTGGTCTTAAACGTGCACACAGAAGATACAGAGCTTCTGGAAGGCTCAAATTATCCCCAGGAAGTCCTGCAGGCCGCCTGCAGTGCCTACCAAGAAATAGTTTTTAATCAGGGATTTAACCGTCAAAACTATACCTTTGCCTGCGCCAGTCAATTTTTTGCTTATGATAGCGATCAGACCATAGATATTTATCTGACGCAAGTAGACGGCCCTTATTCGCTTTGCCAGCCGCAAGGAGGCCTCGAATACCAGGCCAGTATTTATCTGCCCGCCGATTATAACAGTTACCGCGAAAGATATAACATTACCGATTTTGACTCGGAGCTTAAGGCCAGCCTCACCCATGAGCTGTTGCATATCATCACGTATTCTTATAACCGCAATATGGAGACTACGGCCCAGAGTAAGAATTCCATTACTTCCGAGCGATGGGACTGGTATACCGAGGGCTTGGCCAGATATTTTGAGGCCCTGGTGGGCTACCGGGATGAATTTTTGTCTTCGGGTTTTCGCAAAAATGTGGGGGATAAAGTTATGGTTTATAAAGGCGGGGTGAATTATTTCTTAAGGTATCCTGATCGCCCGCTCAATGAACGTAAGTACGATTTTGCCCTGTTTTGGCAGTATCTGCACCGCACCTACGGCATGGAAAAGATTGAACAAATTTCCTCGCAGTTTAGAGCAGTTGATCCGGCAGTTTGTTCGGGGCAACAGGCAATGCAAATTATTGCCGATACCTTAGGCGTGGAATTAAATGTGTTGCTGCAGGATTTTTCTCTTTATCTGTTTGAAGTTTCTTCCTTACCGGCGAAGAAAGAAGCAGGCTTAGAGGCAGTCAGCATTACTAAATTTTTGTCTTCCCGCAATCAGCGCACTCAAGACAGTATCTGTAGTTTCGGTTTTGATTTTTACGCTTTGGAAGTGGACAAAGGTATGGAGTCTATTTCTTTAAGTACCTTTGGTCGAGCTGAAGACTTAAATTGCTTAGTGGGCATCTATTCGCCTTCTGCTTTTCAGGCCTTTGCCGCCACAGCCGAGGACTTGGGCAGAATAAAAATCGATGCCCGAGAGTTTCCCCAAGGCAGCAAAATAATCCTGATGCTCTCCAACCCTACCAACCAATCCATCTCCTACAACATTACTCTTGATTAGTAGTAAGATCCTTTTTGGCATGAGCAGACTGGCGCTGCGCTCGCTGCTGCTTGCCTGCCTGCCCGTCCGGCACACGGCAGGCAGGTCCCTGTTTCCTAACTTATGCTAATCCTAACCCTAAAGGGTAGGCCTTACACTCCTTTAAAGTAAGGGCCTAATAATCCGGATGGAAACAGGCACCATAAGGCAACGATAGTGCAACCATTAGAACTTATAAGAGAAGCCGGAGAGCAGGTGATAGAGGTCGTAGTCGTAGCGGTAGTAACGTTCGTAGGCCATATTGGAGATGTTGTGGGTGTAGTCGGCGTTGAATAAGAGGGAGAGTTTATCGGTGAGGGGATAGGAGATATTCAGAAAGCCGCAGTGGATGCGGTCTTCCTGTAATTCGGACTGATATGTGCCGGTTGAATTTTTAATACTTCTGTTGGGATAATCCCTAACGGTGTAAGCATAAGCCAGCTTAAAGACGATGTTTTTGTTCTCTGGTAAAGGAAAAAGATAGGTCAGGGAGGGCCTGATTTCGTAGCTGTTATAATTATAATAATGCGGCACAAAGACATCGTCGCTGATAACGGATGCGCTTTCCATTGTATCATAATAATGTTGATTGCTGTTGTTTAGCTCTATCTCGCCAGCTAATCCCAAAATTAGTTTTTTACTTAATTTATAGTCGCTGTTTAACTTGAAATAGTGGACATTATCCTGCCTTTTTTTATCCTGAAGAATGCCATTTTCGTTAAGGGTATGCTTATCGGTAAAATCTTTAAATAAATAATCATAAGAGAGCGAGAGGATTAATTGATCGGCGAATTTATGAGTATAGCGCAGTGTTGGGCCCCAGACGTTCTGGTCTTTTTCGTCTTCTTCCGGGGCGGTTTGCGTAGCTAAGGAGATCAGGGTCTTGTAATTGGGGTACTTGCGGAAGAAATACTTGGCTCCGATAAGTAACGTCCCTGTATCTTGCCCGTTCTTAATCAGCTGGTATTGCTGGTCAAAAGACAGGCCGTAGTCGCGATAGTCATACAGCCCGTCACCGAAGGATTCGTCAGTTGTATCTTTATTGTAATTTAGGCTGATAAAGCCGCTGAAGCGCTGGGTAAGCATCTCAGAAAAAATATGCTTGTGCATCAGAGAAAGGTTATGGCTCATGATAGTGGTGTATAAACGGGCGCCTTCCTCTTCGTTAACAATCTGCCTTTGCTTTTTATACAACCCGCTATAGAGCGGAATCAGGTAATCTTGGGGGTCCAGTTTGACTACCGGGGCAAAATAGGCCGAGGTATAAACGCCGGAGAGATTATTTCCACCGCAGACCTTGGAATAACTACCCATTACAGTCAGGCTGCCCAGAGGAATTATTTTTTTATCCGCGGCGGCTTCAGGGATTGATTCAGATTCTTCCTGGGCTGGGCTGGGAGTAGCAAAGCCTAAGAGGATATAGGCAGCTGCCAGCATAATTAAGGTCAGGGGCTTTTTCATAATTGAACTCAACTTTACCATAAATTGGAGCTTTTGTAAACAATATTTTTATGTTGACGCCCAACACTGCTTATGGTAAGATTTAAACTACTGAAAATGAATAAATTAAGGGGAGATGCAGGGGGGGCCAAAACAGAAGAGGAGTGCTATGCTTAGGAGAGCCCTGAATATTTTTGCCGGCGCTTTAGTTATCTTAAGCGCTTTCTTTTTTATGCCGACTTTATCTTGGGCAGCAGAAGAAGCGACTGAAGAGTTTATTGCCCAGTCGGCTGCTATAGTTGAACTTGCCGGTGAGGTAGAAATACTTCCTCAAGGCGCCGCTGCCTGGCAAAAGGCTGTTATAGGAATGCGGCTTACAGAGGGCGACCAGATTAGAACTACTGAAAAAGGCAGGGCGAAGCTGGTGCTTTTAGACGGCTCATTTATAAAATTAAAAGAAAAATCTACGCTCATTGTGAAGACACTGCGTAAGAACCTCTCCAGCCAGGCTACCCAGAGCAATCTTGACCTGCGTTTTGGCGAGATTATGGTCGAGCTGCAAAAGCTTAAACCCGGCTCAAACTTTGAAGTGGAAACACCTACGGCTGTAGCCGCGGTGCGGGGCACCACTTATTATGTGCGCACGGGAACGATCATGGTGGATGGAGTAGAGAAGTCTTATGTGGAGATATTTTTAGATTCCGACTCCCTAATCGAATATACCAATATCATTAGCGGAGAAAGTATTGTTTTGCACCAGGGTGAAAGCGCCATAGTTTTTGATGATGGAACGGTTGAGGGGCCGTTTCCTGTTCCGCCGGCAGCCCAGGATGCCTGGCGCAGCGATTGGGATATGAAATATGATGACTCCGACGGCTCTAAGAAAGGAATGCGCACCCCGGATGAAGAGGGTGGCGGCGATGATGTCGGCGGCGATGTAGATGATACCTTGGGTGGCCAGGATGATAGTCAAAATGATGCTAACCAAGACCAAATTAATGAGCAGAACCTTTTTGAATTAGGCAGCGTAACTATTATTGATTCCGATGGCGATGGTGTACCTGATATCGAGGATGCCTTTTACCAAGATAATACCATTGATCCCGACGTCAACTTTACTGATCTTTACGGTATTCCAGTGACAGTCAAAGGTTACGGCTCGCGTGACGAGTTGCGTCAGGCGGCGATAGATAATCTGCTGGCTATTCAGGGCTTGAGAACCGATATCTCGGATCTGCTTTCTGATATTGAAGTCCGCCGATTTGAAGCAGTGAAAGAGCAAATTTTTGACCATCAGGCAGCTAAGGTAATGACCGACCGCTGGGGCAATCGGGTGCGGGTGGAGGAATATGTTTCCAACCCGACCAGCAAGCAGGTACAGATTCTTTCCTTAAACTTAAGAACTGCCGGATCCAATGCCGGCATTAGCTCATTTGATTTTCGGGTCACCTTCAACCTGGATATTACCGGTAGAAACTTAAGAGAACTTCCCTGGGCGAGTTATATGGATAACCCGCTTGCAGGTGATACTAATCTCAATCTCGACGTAGATAGAGAGACCCAGTTGATTGTCTATGACCAAGAGCCTACCGGCTATCCTTTGCCGGAATTATTTTCCTTAGAAGTAAAAAGTCCGTACGGCTATGCGATTAAGGCCACAGAGGTTTATAGCGGAATAAACATAGAACCGGGCGAAGCATCAACTATTTGGTATCAGTATCAAATCCAGCAGAGTAGCGATCTGGCGATCACCGGCATCAACGGCGTCAAACAATATACCGATGCGGACAGAATCGATGATGCTAACCTCAACGACTATTGGAGCGGAGATTGGAATGAAACCAATATGTTTGCTTTCTTAAATGGCTATCGTAACGTTGACGATGAGTCCTGGATATTGGGTTTATTTTATTTAATCGGAAATGAAGGAACTGCGCTGCCAGTTCCTTCCGCAGAGGATGAACGGACATATTTGTATGAAGTCAATGGTATTCGCGATTACGTTAATCCCGACTTTAATTTAGAAATGGTCTTTTTCTGTTCGGAGTTTCAAGAGTTCAGCGGTGCAGAGAGAGATTTCTTCAGGGAAGCTGCAATGGATGCACCGCCATGGGACCGAGCCATGCATAACAGGCTTTCCAGCATAGATGTTATCACCATTCCGGAAATTACCGAGCCTTATCGTTACTAAATGAGAAAGGAGAAGTAATGAAAGTTTTCTGTTCAGTCATAGCATTGTTTACTGCGCTATTGATTGTTAGCGGCAATCTTTATGCCGCTGAAGACCTGGCTAAATTAGAAAGCCGGATTGTCAATTGCGATGAAATCTTAAATGAGATTATGCAGATGCCCGATAAAAGCATCCCCACGGACCTGTTAAGCAAATGTTCAGCGGTAGCGGTGTTTCCTTATGTACTCAAAGGGGGATTCTTCGTAGGCGGGCGCTATGGCAAGGGGATAGTAGTAGCTCATGATCCCCAAACCGGCAGATGGCGGCCTCCGGTATTTTTTACTGTCGGTGGAGGCAGCTTTGGCCTGCAATTTGGCGCCCAGGCTATTGATTTAGTCTTAGTAATTATGAATAAAAGAGGCCTGGAAGGCCTGTTGCAAGATAAGTTTACCCTGGGTGGAGATGCTTCCGTAGCTGCCGGGCCGGTAGGAAGAAATGCCTCTGCCGATACCGACCTTTTGCTGAAAGCCGGTATTTTTTCCTATTCACGCAGCAAGGGTTTATTCGCGGGTATAGCCGTTAAAGGTGCAGTGATTGCCCCGGATCAAGCGGCCAATCAAACCTATTATGGCGGGCCGGTGGATGTAAAAGAGCTTTTGTTCGGCAATAAGATTATTCCTCCGGCCTCATCCAGCCAGCTGCTGAAGACCTTATCTACATTTTCTCGCTAATGAAGACCAAAGGATTAAGTTTAATTGAGCTTTTAGTAGCTGCCTTTATTGCCAGTTTTGCCATTGGGGCAACGATGATTTGTTTTTCCCATGTTTATTACTTAAGCGACTTAGCCAAGGATACTACTGTAGCGGTTTCCGATATCCGGGATATGATGGAGAAAATCTGGAGCACCCCTTTTGAGTTTATTGCTAGCAATTTTCCCAATGGTGATGCCGATGGGCCTACAGATACAGAATACAACACTATTGTCGGAGGATACAATCTCAACAATGAACATCTGAGGGTAGATTACACCAATCCCGTTGCCGACCCTTTAGAAATTATGATTACCTGTACCTGGACTGACCTGCGCGGACGCGCGCAGACAATGCAGCTTGCGACTTTTAGAACCAGGTAAATCCCGATGCTGGAAGATGAAGATTAATAAGTTCGGTTTGACTTTAATTGAGGCCTTGGTTTCCATTGCCATTTTTACCGTTGTCGTCGGGGTAATTTATCTATTTTTTATGGTGGGGATAGGCAGCTGGGAACTGGGCAGCGCGCGCACCGACCTGCAGGCCCAGGCGCGCAGTGCCGTGGATATTATGGTAGCAGAGCTGAAAAATGTTAACCGTGGAAATCCCTCAAGGGGTATTACCATTCTACCTGCACCAAACAATGACAAGATTACGTTTTATTTGCCCGATATTGATATAAATGGCGCTGTGATTATCGGCGCTGGCGGAGACATCCAATGGCCGGTTGATGATGCCGAATATATCGAATACAAATATTTACTCAACAGCAAGCAACTGGTGCGCGAAGATAAGGCTGTGCGGGATGGAATAACTGAGGCAGGCGTGATTGCTAATGAGGTATCCGGCATTAGTTTTATTGATGCCGGAATTGACGGCTCGCTTTATGCCGATGAGGTAAACATCGTCTTGAATTTAGAGAAAACTAATTTACGGGGCAGGACCCTGTCTTTTAGTATGCGCGCTGCGGTTAAGCTACGTAATTAATTATGAGGAGAAAACATGCTTAAGCTGAAATTGCTCAAAACATTGAACACCAGAACCGGGCAGGCCTTGATCTTGGCTTATGTAGTGTTAATCTTTTTGACTATTTTGGCTGCCGCCTTCCTGACCAAGGCAGTTACCGAAAATAACTTAAGCCAAAGACACAAGCTGATCCAGGAGGCCACCTATCTTGCCGAAGGCGCTATTGAAGATGCGATATATAAGTTTAGCGATGCCATCGCCAATTTTGATATTGCCCCGGATGAAGCAAGTTATATTGTAGTTACTAATTACGGCTCTTTTTATAATGCCACGGTTAATTCGACGGTGCTGCGCTTAGAAGATGACGACCGCATAGTTGATGTCGGAGGCGGGGCAGCGGCCTTAGTGCGTAATTACAAGATTACCTCCAGTTGTCAGCACCCCTTAAATAATACAATTGTTGTTACCCTGCATCAGATTGTCGCCCGCCAGATTGTCCCGGCGTTTCAACACGCCGTATTTTACGAAGATGTTTTAGAGATCCTGCCCGGGATTAATATGGATTTTAGCGGCCGGATACATAGTAATCACGATATCTACCTGGGGGCTGAAGGCGGACGCATTTTAACCGTACACAGTGATTATCTGCATTCAGCGGGAGAAATTTATAATAGACGCAAAAACGATGGCACCAGGATGGCCGGCGATGTATCAATCAAAGAAAAAATAGACGG
>JAFGCM010000025.1 GCA_016932635.1 Candidatus Omnitrophota bacterium | reverse complement strand
ATGAGTATAAATCTGGGTTGTGGAAAGACTGGCATGGCCCAAGAGCTCCTGCACGCTCCTTAAGTCCGCGCCTTTATCCAACAAATGGGTAGCGAATGAATGCCGCAGTGTATGGGGTGAGACCTTTTCTTTTAGCGAGGTGCGCTGAATATATTTAGTCAGTATTTTACGCACTCCCTCATCGCTTAAGCGGCGGTAATATTTATCCAAAAATAAGGCCTGATTATCCTTTTGCTGTTCGGGCTTTTGCTTGCTAAGATAATCCCTGATTACCCTTAGGGCTTGATCCCCGATGGGAACCAAGCGCTCCTTCCTGCCCTTACCAAAGACCTTAACCATACCGGAGATAAAATCAACGTGTCCGATATTTAAACCGACTAATTCGCTCACCCGTATACCTGTGCTGTATAACGTTTCCAATATTGCCCGGTCTCTTAAGCCCAAAAAACTTAATTTATCGGGAGACTCAATAAGTGTTTCCACCTGATCCACGTTTAAAAATATAGGTAACTTTTTTTCTAATTTCGGGGAAGATACTGAAGCAATGGGGTTGGAGCTGGTATATCCTTCGCGCGTTAAAAACCTAAAAAAAGAACGCGCGCTGGAAAGCTTTCTGCCAATAGAAGACTTGCTTAGATTTTTGCCTTTTAAAAAGGCTAAATACTTACGGATATCTAAACGGTCTATTTTTTCTACCGGTTTAGCTTGTAAAAAGCCGCTCAATTGTCTCAAGTCTATCTGGTAATTAAGCAGGGTGTGCCTGGAAGCATTTCTTTCTATTTCTAAATAAGTTAAAAACTTCTCAATGTATCTGTTCATCTTCTTTCCCGTTTATGGTTGGCTGTTGTTCAGTTGCAGCTTCAGGCAACTGATTAGCCGTATATGTACATTGCGGGTAATTCGAACAGCCGTAAAATATCCTTCCTCTTTTGGTGCGCCGCTCCACCAAGTAACCCTGGCATTCTGCTTGCGGACATCTGATCTCGGTAGTGATACTGCGCGCATTTTTACATTCGGGAAACCCGGAACAGCTCAAGAACCGCCCGCGCCTTCCCCATTTAATCACCATTGGCCGGCCGCAGAGTTGGCAAATCTCCCGGGTGGGCACCTCTTCTTTTTTAACCTTTTTCTGGGCAACAACTAATTCTTTAGTAAACGGCTGATAAAAGAACTCAACCACCTTCACCCAGTCCAGTTTACCTTCCTCGACTTCATCCAATTCCTCCTCCAGCATAGCCGTAAATTTAACGTCCAAAATTTTAGGGAAATACTGGGTCAACATATCGGTTACGGTAAAGCCCAGCTCCGTGGGGAAAAAGTAGCCTTTGTTCCGCCGCACATAATCGCGATAAATAATCGTCTGAATAATCGGGGCGTAGGTGCTGGGCCGGCCGATTCCTTTCTCTTCCAAAATTTTGACTAAGGAGGCATCGGAAAACCTGGGCGGAGGTTGAGTAAAGTGCTGCAAGGCGGCTAATTTAATTAACGTCAATTCTTCGCCTTTTTGAACCAGTGGTAAAACCTGCTTTTTTTCCTCTGAGGAAGAAGAATTACTCGCTAAATCGCCGACTTTTAGAAACCCGACAAATTTTAAACTGGAACCTGTTGCTTTAAACAAACAGTTGCCGGCGGTAATCAGTATTGTGTTAATCAAATAAATTGCCGGCTTCATCTGACTGGTAATAAACTTGTTCCAGATTAAAGAATATAATTTATACTGGTCGCTGTTTAAATATTCGTTAATTTTCTCCGGTGGGCGCAAAGGCAAGGCCGGACGAATGGCCTCGTGGGCCTCCTGAGCCAGCTTCTTAGATTTATATTGCGCAGGCTTCGCCGGCAAATATTCCTTGCCAAAGGTCGAAGCGATATAATCACGCGCCGCTTGTAGGGCGGTTTGAGAAACCCTGACCGAATCTGTGCGCATATAAGTGATTAAACCTACGCTTCCCTCTTTGCCCAGCTCCAGGCCTTCATAAAGCTGCTGGGCGATGCGCATGGTCTTACCGGCTGGAAAATGCAGCTGATTAAAGGCGTCCTGCTGGAGTTTACTGGTGGTGTAGGGCCCTTGAGGATTTCTTTTCTTCTCTTTCTGTTGAATATCGGAAAC
Source organism: Candidatus Omnitrophota bacterium (assembly GCA_016932635.1). GTDB lineage: Bacteria > Omnitrophota > Gorgyraeia > JAFGHF01 > JAFGHF01 > JAFGCM01. The sequence goes on along the minus strand of JAFGCM010000025.1, from coordinate 6,963 downwards.
AACAAAGTTTTCTTTACGCAGCCGCTCTACTATTTTATCGGCCTGGTCTTTATTTTTTATCTCGGGCTTGTTACCGTCAATTTTGTCTAATTTAGCGCAAAATTCTTCCGAGGCAAGCTTCTTTTTAAGCTGCGCTTCCAGCTCCCAATATTCCTGAGGAACAAAATGCCCGATCTCTCTTTCTCTTTCCACGATAATCCTCACCGCCACAGACTGCACTCTTCCTGCAGAAAGACCCCGGCTGATTTTTTTCCAAAGCAGCGGGCTTAAACTATATCCCACTAGTCTATCTAAAATGCGCCGGGCCTGTTGGGCCTGGACCTTGTGCATATCTATCGAGCCAGGATGGACGAAAGCCTCCTGCACTGCGCTTTCGGTAATTTCGTGAAAAATCACTCGGTAGATTGCTGCGCCGGTGTTCAAATTTTTTTGCAAATGCCAGCAGATGGCCTCGCCTTCCCGATCCGGGTCGGCAGCCAAATATATACTTTCCTTACCCTTGGCCTCTTTCTTCAGCTGACTAATTATTTTTTTGCGTGCCGGGATAATGATATATTCAGGCTGAAAGCCATGTTCGACATCCACGCCCATCTTTCTCTTGGGTAAATCCATAATATGCCCGCCAGAGGCGCAAACAGTAAAATCCTCACCCAGGAATTTATTAATCGTTCGCGCCTTTGCCGGAGACTCCACTATCACTAACGCCTTAGCCATAGCTTGTTTTGATCCTTCCTTTTTGGCGCGAGGTTTTGGCATCGCGCTCGCTGCTGCTTGCCTGCCTGCCCGTCCGGCACACGGCAGGCAGGTCCCTGTTTCCTAACTTCTGCTAATCCTAACCCTAAAGGGTAGGCCTTCGTATTCCTTAAAAGAAGGGCCTAAAGGATAGGCCTTACACTCCTTTAAAGTAAGGGCCTGATCATCTGGTTGGAAACAGGCACCATAAGGCAACGCTTACAGTCGCATAAATGTCTTTCCAGGCAATTGCTTAATCAGTTTTTTGTATTCTAATTTTAAAAGCGCAGTCGATAATCTGCCGTATGAAAAATTAGTCTTTTGCATAATTTCATCGACCTGCAAGGCCTCCGAAGACAAACAGGAATAAACGCTGTTTTCTTCCTCGGTTAAATTTGGTTGAATCGTAGGTTGCTCTTTATCCTGATGCTCTTTAGTATAGGCCGCCAGTAAAGGCTCTAATTCTTCCAGGATATCTTGAGTGCTATCTACAAGCTTAGCGCCTTGTTTAATTAAATCATGAGTCCCGCGGGAAGTAAAAGAATCAACCTTTCCCGGGAGGGCAAACACCTCTCTTCCCTGATCCAGGGCCGAATAGGCGGTAATTAAAGCGCCGCTTTTCTTAGCTGCCTCTACTACTACTATGCCCAAAGAAAGCCCGCTGATAATTCGATTACGCCGAGGAAAATTATAGCGTTGTGGTCCGGTATCAGGAGTAAATTCTGAAATTACTGCGCCATGTCGGGCAATTTCTTCAGCCAATTCCTGATTTTCCGCAGGGTAAATTACATTTAACCCGCTTCCTAATACAGCAATAGTCCTTCCTCCGGCCTTCAAGGCCCCCTTGTGGGCGGCGCTGTCTACGCCCCGGGCCAAGCCGCTGACTATGGTAATACCTAAAGCGGCCAATTCAAAGGCTAAATTTTCAGCGTTGTTTAAGCCATAATAGGTAGCCCGGCGGGAACCGACAATGGCTATGGCAATATTGTCCTGGGGAAAAAGTTTTCCCTGAACATATAAAGTTTGTGGTGGATCATATATATATTTTAAATTTGCCGGATAACCCTGATCGGATAAAGACAAGGTTATAAAATTATCTTTTCTAGTTAAAACTTTCATTTTTAAGCTTAGTTTTAATCTCCTCAACCACCTGCTCAACTGTTAAGTTATTCGTATCGACAAAAAAATCGGCCCGGGCATAAAACGGCGCTCTAAACTCTAAAAGTTCCTTGATCTTAGCCAGGGGGTCTTTGGTATTTAATAGCGGCCGCTCGCGATTTCTTTTGGTTCTTTCCAAAATTACCTCCGCAGCCGCCTGTAAACAAATAATCTTGCCGTTAGTTTTTAAATTCTGGACATTTTCCTCATCTAAAATCACCCCGCCGCCGCAATCGATCACAAACTTATCGAGTTCGGCTACCTTCTTGATTACCTCTTTTTCCGCACGGCGGAAATAGACCTCACCGCTTTTTTTAAAGATTTCGTTGATCGAGCGGCGTTCTTTGTCTTCGATAACCTCATCAGTGCAAATATATTTCATATTCAGACTCTTGGCCAGAAGCTTAGCCACCGCTGTCTTTCCCGTTCCCATAAATCCAACTAAAACGATATTCATCGTAAAATTGAAATTCCAAATTACCTGCCTTGCCGGCAGGCAGGCAATACACAAATTACAAACAAATTACAATTACCAAAATTCAAATGACCAAAACTTAAAACCTCTCATTTGTAATTTCGGTCATTCGGTCATTGTATATTGTTTGTGATTTGTGATTTGTATATTGTGATTTAACGTTAAAACGTCTTGATCTGTTTAACGTATCCTTGATGATTTCTCTTCGTCTCGGCCAGGGAATCACCGCCAAATTTTTCCAGAAAAGCCTGGGCCAGACAAAAAGAGACTACTGCCTCACCTACAATACTGGCCGCCGGCACAGCGCAAACGTCGGCTCTTTCTACAGCAGCCTTGGCTAAACGTTTGCTTTTGATATTTACGCTGGGCAAAGGACTGCGTAAGGTAGCTATAGGTTTCATCGCGCAGCGAACCACTAAAGGTTCGCCATTAGTTACTCCGCCTTCTAAGCCTCCGGCATAATTGGTTCTTCTATAGAAACTCTTAGCCTGATTGTAAAATATTGCATCCTGCACCTGGGAACCGCTCTGAAAGGCGCCTAAAAACCCTGAGCCGATTTCCACGCCTTTGATCGCAGGGATAGACATCAAAGCCCCGCTAATCACCCCATCTAAGCGTCGATCCCAATGAACATAACTCCCCAAACCAACCGGCAGGTTAATAGCCATAACTGCAAACACCCCTCCCAGGGAATCACCTTGCGCCTGCGCCTTATCTATCTCAGTAATCATCCTGTTCTCTGCAGTTTTATCTGCGCAACTTAAAACAGAGTGCGCCACCCTCTGACGAATCTGTTCAAAATTCAGCCTCTCGGTGTGCGCCCAGGCCTGCCCAATCCTAAGCACATGGTTAACCAGTGCAATCTTAAACTCGCGCAAAAAACCCTTACAGATTGCCCCAATGGCAACACGCATTGCTGTCTCGCGGGCACTGGCTCTTTCCAAAACATCCCGAATATCTTTGCTGTCATACTTTAAGCACCCGGCTAAATCGGCATGCCCTGGTCGAGGATGTAAAACCGCCGGCAGCTTATTTATTTTAAAGTCGTTATTTCTGATTAATAAAGCAATCGGGCTGCCGATTGTCTTTGCGCGCCTTAATCCGGAAAGAATCTCTACTTTATCCTTTTCGATTTTCATTCTCGGTCCCCGGCCATAGCCTTTCTGCCGCAGGGCTAACTCCTGGTCGATATCATTTTTATCCAGCCTTAATCCGGCCGGTATTCCCTCCAGGATGCCCACTAAACACCTTCCATGCGACTCTCCAGCAGTTAAGAACCTCAGCATTGTTTTCTCCTTCCTTTTCCTTATAATATCCAAGCGATAATCTGCTCACCCCAGATAATCGAAATCAAGCAAGCCAAAGACAAAAACGGTCCATAGGGAATTAAACTTTTACCTTCTCTGATTTTAATCACTATACCTACAGCCGCTCCAAAAAAAGGAGCGAGGAAAAATGTCAACAGCGCCAGTTTCCAACCAATGAAAGTCCCAAGCATCGCCATCAGTTTAACATCGCCTCCGCCCATACTCTCCTTTTTAAAAATAGCATTGCCGATTAGACCGGTAACATAAATGCTTCCTCCGCCCGCTAACAGGCCCAAAAAAGAATTTAAAAGTGCGCGCTGGTGCGAAAGGGTCCCTTGTAACTGTGGAAAAACAAAACTTAACAATAAGCCAATCAGTATCCCCGATAAGCTGATCTCATCGGGAATCTCCTGAATATCTAGGTCAATAAAACTAACTACAATCAAGCTTGAGCAAAGCGCCGCGTAAATCCAAAAAAATACGCCTAAGCCAAAATGAGAAACTAAAAAGACAAACAGCCCTGCCGTCAACAACTCCACAAAAAAATACTGAAAGGAAATCTTAAACCCACAATGCCGGCATCTTCTCTTCAGTAGAATATAACTAAGCAAAGGGATGTTGTCGTACCAGTTAATCGGATGCTTACAATGCGGGCAATGCGAGCCGGGGCGAACGATTGATTGCCGGCGCGCCAGCCGATAAATACAGACATTTAAAAAGCTGCCTATGGTTGCTCCTAAACAAAAAAGAAATATTTTTAAAATTATCTGCTCATTCATTATGTCAACATTTGTGTTAAGGCATTCTGCATTACTTCAACCGGCGGCTCAACATCCAACCAAATCTTAAAGGCTAACACTCCCTGATATAACAGCATCCCTAGGCCGTTAAATACTCCGGAACAGCCTTTACTTTTCGCGGCTCGCAGCAGCGGGGTTTGCGCCGGATTATAAACCAAATCATAAACAACTAAGTTACGCTCGAGCAAGCCCGGATCGAAAACTAAAGGATCGTCTTTGTGCATTCCTAAAGGCGTAGCATTAATCAAAAGATCCGGGTGTATTTTTAGTAAATCGTTGGCTGATGCGCCCAAGGATAACGCGCAAGCAGGAAAATTTTCTTCTATTTTATCCGCTAAGGCCTGGGTTTTATCCTGGTCCAGATCAAAAAGAGAAATCGCCTTTACTTTATTCCTGGCTAATTCTAACGCCACGGCCTTAGCCGCTCCCCCGGCACCTAAAATAGCTACGCCTTTACCCTCGGTATTAAACCCTACTACCTGCTTCAGGTGAGTAATAAAGCCAGGGCCATCAGTATTGAAACCAATTGTGCTTTTATCTTGGTTTACCTGTATTGTATTCACTGCGCCAATCAAGGCCGCCTGCTCGTCTAACTGGCCGAGAAGCTTAATTACCTTTTCCTTGTAAGGAATAGTGACATTAAATCCGCAAATGCCCTGGGTGAGCAATCTGTTAAATTCCTGCTCTAGCTGTTCAGGTTTTATTTCAAATAATTCATACCGTGCATCTACGCCCAATGCCTGAAAGGCAGCATTATGCATTGCTGAGGAATAGCTATGCCTTACCGGATATCCGATTAATCCGTAAATTTTCATTATTTTTTTCTCTTTTAGCTTTTGGCAACAGGGGCGAGTTAGCTACTCGCCCCAGGCATAAGTTGTCATTTGTTAACAAACTCGTTTACTTGCGATACAGTAATTTATTGATCGCATCCAGATAGGCCTTGGCCGAGGCCTCAATAATGTCGGTACTGGATGAGCGACCGGAAATCTCCTTGCCTTTTGCCTGCACCAAAAGATGCACTTCGCCCTGCGCATCCTTACCTCTGGTTACGGCCTGAATTGAATAATCAAGCAATCTTCCCTTGATGCCGGTAATCTTATCAATCGCCTTGTAGCAGGCGTCAACCGGCCCGTCTCCGGAAGAGCTTTTACTAAAGGTCTTTCCTTTGGACTTAAGCTTGATGGTTGCGTAAGGAGTGACTTTGTTGCCGCTTGCGACTGTCAACTCCACCAATTGCCAGACTTTAGGAGTAACGGAAATTTCTTCTTCCACCAGGGTAATTAAGTCCTCATCGAAAATCTCTTTTTTCTTATCGGCCAGTTGTTTAAAGCGCTGAAAAAACAGTTTGTCAATTTGAGCCGGGCTTAAATGAAAGCCCATCTTCTTCAGCCGTTCCGAGAAGGCATGGCGTCCGGAATGTTTACCCAACACTAATCCGCCTTCGACCTCCAAGCCGACATCCTGCGGCCGCATAATTTCATAGGTTACCCTGCGCTTCAATACCCCGTCTTGATGGATACCGGCTTCATGACGAAAGGCATTCTGGCCGACAATCGCTTTATTCGGCTGCACCATAATCCCGGTCAGCTTACTCACCAGTCTTGAGGTCTTGTAGATTTCTGCTGTTCGAATATTGGTAGTCTTGTTTAAGTAATCGCATCTTGTGCGTAGTGCCATAACTATCTCTTCCAATGAGGCGTTACCCGCGCGCTCACCCAACCCGTTAATGGTGCATTCCACTTGTCCGGCGCCATTAGCTATCGCCGCTAAAGAATTGGCTACGCCTAAACCCAAATCATTGTGACAATGCACGCTTAAGACCGCCCGATCAATATTAGAAACATTTTCGCGGATTTCTGCAATCAATCGGCCAAACTCTTCCGGGATGGCATAACCCACTGTATCGGGAATATTGATCGTGCCCGCCCCGGCAGCTATGGCTGCCTCGACTACCCGAAAAAGAAATTCTTTGTCCGTACGCGAGGCGTCTTCCGGAGAAAACTCGACATCCTCAACCAGATTACGCGCATATTTTACCGATTCCACTGCCAGGCGCAGGATTTCGGCATCGGCTTTTTTCAGCTTATATTTCAGATGTATCTTAGAGGTGGCCAAGAATACATGAATACGTTTTCTGCGCGCAGGATGCAAGGCCCGATCAGCGGCATCGATATCTTTTTTTATCGCCCGGGCCAGGCCGCAAATGATTAAGCCTTTAACCTGTTTGGCGACCATCTGCACTGCCCGAAAGTCATCCGGTGAGGAAATCGGAAAACCAGCCTCCAGCACATCGACACCCAAACGGGCCAGCTGATGGGCAATCTCCAGCTTCTTCTGGGTATCCAGACTCGCGCCCGGAGACTGCTCCCCATCCCGTAGCGTCGTATCAAATATTATAATCTTGTCCATTTTCTTAAATTAAAAATTTAAAATGAAAACTGTAAAGCCATAATTTAAAATTTTAAATTTTAATTTTACACTTTGCTTT
>JAFGCM010000024.1 GCA_016932635.1 Candidatus Omnitrophota bacterium | reverse complement strand
TAAGCGGAGAGCCTGTGGTCACCTGCTCTCTGCCTTGTTGATACCATAAGGGGACCGAAGGCCCCGTTCCCCAATTTCCTCCATTACCTAAACTTTGTTGCCTAAGGTTATTATTACTCCATGTTGCCCGATTAAGATATGGGGTCAAGAGCTGCTGGTCCCTTTGGTTGCTTAGATCTACTTTAGGAAGTTCGCGGCGATTGCGCAAGACCTCAACAACCCCCGGAGCATAGATTTGAGTTTTATTGCCATTATCAACACCAAAGAAATCAACCTCACTATCAAAGGCATAAGCCTCTTTTATACTAAATAAAGAACCTAAACGCTCAATGATTTCTTTGGGCTGCTCAAACATCAGCTTTAAATCATCGGGATAGGTTTTGCCGGCAGCCCAGACGATATCCTGATGCAAAAAGGCCGCTATCACTACGCAAGCGATTACTTTCAGCCAAGGCTTATTGCGCGGGTCAAACCACACGCTGAAGTCCTCCTCGCGCAGACTCCGCCCTTTGGCTCTTCCCCTTCGAGCTTCGAGCTTCGAGCTTCGAGCTAAACTATGTGCGTCAGGTTTGTCTTTTTCCATTGACTTCTCTGTTGAGATATGGTATTTTTATAGCATGCGTATCTATATAGACACATCGGTTATAAATGGGTTGTATGCTCAAGATCTCGAGGTTAAAGCTGAGACGAAGCAATTTTTTAAAAATACCCGCCTTTTGCATTATAAACTTTTTGCCTCTGAGGCAACCATAGAAGAAATTGAGAATACGCCTGAGATATCTAAAAAGGCACTTCTTAAAAATGCTTTTCAGGAATGTCAAGCAGAAATCCTTCCCATGGTCGAAGAGGCAAGATGGCTGGCAAATAAATATGTTGAGGCTAAAATTATCCCCGCAAGATATCTCCCTGACGCTGTTCATATAGCCATTGCCACCATTTACAATATTCCTGTGTTGGCGAGCTGGAATTTTGAACATATGGTTAAGATAAAGACAAAATTGGGGATAAATAGAATTAATCGTCAGCAGGGATATCCTACTATTGAGATCTCTTCGCCCAAGGAGGTGTGATAAAATGAAAAGTAAAGAACCTGAGTTTATGAAGGAACTCCATCGAATTAGAGCGCGCCTAAGTAAACAATGGAAGAAAATGTCAGACCAACAGTTTCTGGCCCATATGCATAAACTTGGGAAGAAATTTAACCAGTCTCTAACTCTTCGTAACAACATTTCTACCCCCCATTCATAATGAAGAAACTCCACTTTTCCCTTCGAGCTTCGAGCTTCCAGCTTCGAGCTGTTAGCTAACTTATTCAATTGTGCGTCAGGTTTGTCTTTTTCCATTGACTTCTCTGTTGAGATATGGTATTTTTATAGCATGCGTATCTATATAGACACATCTGTCATAAATGGGCTTTTTATCGAAGATGTTGATATTAAAACAGCTACCGAAAGTTTCTTTGAATATGCCCGCAGAAGTAATTCTGTATTGTACAGCGCAGATTTGATTGTAAAAGAAATTGAGCGCACCCCCCAAGAACTTAAACGCAATAAACTTGAACGGGCGCTGGCAGAATATGATGTTGAATTCCTTCCATTTAGCGATGAGGTTGAGAAAATAGCCCATCTTTATATCCGTGAAAAAGTTATACCCTCGAAATATCTGCCTGATGCCGTCCATATCGCAACGGCAAGCGTCCATAATATTTCTATACTGGTCAGTTGGAATTTCGAGCACATTGTAAAATTGAGAACGAAGATTGAAATCAACAGGATAAACCGCCAATATGGCTATCCTCAAATTAATATCTCTTCCCCGCGGGAGGTTTGAATGAAGAAGAAAGAACCAAAGTTTATGCAAGAACTCCACAAGATTAGAGAAGGGCTTACGAAAGAATGGAAGAATAAATCCACGCGTGAAATTTCTTCCTCTCTCCATCGCGCTGTTAAAGAATTCAAAACTAAATTTGTCCTTTCCCATCGTTAACCCTCTCAGCATTATTCCGCTATTAAATTGTGCGTCCTGCTTGTCTTTTTCCATTTTACCAACTTGGTTGTGTAGTAACTGGAGGAATGCTATTAACGCCCTTTTGCCTTAGGTAACTATCGAGGTCATTGACGCCACTATTTGATTGTGGAGGCTGAGTCGTCAACGGCTTATTAAAATCTGGCAAAGACTGCTTCGTTTCACCACTAAATTTATCAAAGACGCGGTATGTTCCCTTACCAAAAGTAAACTCTTTCTCCAGCGTTCGGACTTCTAAGCCTATTGTCTTCCCATCCATAGTGACAGGATAATAAACTGCCGGCTCCAGAGACCTATTAATTTCCCACCTCAATTCAGCTTGGCGGTCTGGAGACAAAAGAGCAAACCCTGCTCTTATTTCTGGAGAGCTATGTTTGCTTGGGTCCAACGGCTGGACTGCTTTCACAAGACTATAACTAGAGGTTTCTAATGTTCTTATGGTACGATATCTAGCTACGCTTCCAGCCCGATTGGCCCAGGAATGTAAAGGACTACCCAAGATATCCACGGCGCGCCAATTGCCACCCTTCTTATCATAGGGTTTTTGTAGATGCCAGCCGCGCATCCAGCCTTTCTGTCCATTGCTTACATATTTCCAGCCGCCGCCATTATCGCCGTGGCGGATTTTATCCATTTGTAAGGCATAGTTACTTAATCCGGAAAAGTCCCATAGTTTGTTTAATTGGACAGTGCCTGTATAATCAGTTCTTAATCCACCCCCTCCAAGAAATGGTTTGTCCGGATCGCTAACCATACGAATACCTACATCAGTACCAAAGCCTGCAGTTTGAACGCCATAACGAAAAGTATCAATCGCTATACCCTCAACAAATACACCTGAGCGTCCACCAATTTTTATACCCAGAGGCGTGTATGGCTCGTCATTATTTACCAAAGCATGAATTCCGGAAGAAAGCGAAGAGGCAACTAACATTGTACCCATATTAGTCAGGTTAGCCATATAAGGTTCATCAATGTTCTTGGTCAACTCGGTCATCCCCCACGAAGCCGCGCCATAAATTGCCGGTTCAAGAAATGCATTGATTCTATTATCGTTAGTTATCTGCGTAGGTTCTCTTAAGCCCGATACATTACCAATCAACATTGAGCCGGTGGAGCCAAGGATGCTGGCACATTGGGGATCCATCCCGGACTCTTCTGCGCCCCAGGTAATCCCAATATCAATGGTGCGCAGGGCCATTTCCTTGCCGAATTGTCGTAGGCCATCGCTGGTGTTGCCCCAGACGCTGGTAGCAAAGCCAGAGGCAAAGTCCGTGCCGGCTCCGGTTAACGGATAGGTTAGGCCGCCCCATAGTCCTGCTCCTAAAGTTGTGCCGGCTAATGAGCCAATTGCAGATGCTGTGCCCGGAGGAACGCTGCCTTTTAACCCTTGTTGCACGCCCAGACTAATACCGCCGGTAAGAGCGCCAAAACTAGCGCCGGTGGCTAAGCCTGTTGTAATTGGGTAAGATTTAGCGAAATTGTGCAGGGCGCCTTGTGGTTGATAAATCCCTGAGATACCCACAGGATTAGTGATTGCCCCCAGACCAAACATCGTGGCGGAACTACCCACCATACCCAGAAGTTGTGAGCCCGATGGACTCATTCCCCAGCACAATTGTCCGGCCTTGGTCAGGCCTTGGCCAACAGTAGATGCAGAATGATAAATCATCATATTGCCCACAATACCCTGCATTCCCTGCAATCCGGATGGGTTCAAAAGAAAACTGCCAATACTGCCTAATTGCGAACCAGTTTGTGCAGTTGCCTGGACGCCTGCCTGACTAAATGCCCCAATAGCACTGCCCAAGCCATAGGTAACAAAAGGCAGGCCAATGCAAACTCCTGCGCCTAACAAGGCCGAGCCTAAGTCGCTTTTGGGCAAAACATCATACTTACGATAGTGAGCTGCGCCAAAAGCCTCACTATGATAGACAAATAGCCAAACCCCTACTATAATAATTATTATAGTAGGCTTAATAATAGGCTTTAATATATTATTACTAAATTTAGACATTTTCAGCCTTCTCGGGTTCGATCATTTTACTTAAACGAGATGCCGGATTGGAAAAATTCCAAAATCACCGGCCCGCCAACCAGGACTAATACCACCGGCAAGATGCAAAACAAAAGCGGAAACAGCATCTTAATCGGCGCCTTTAAGGCCTGCTGCTCCCCCCTTTGAAACTGACGGATGCGGATTTCATCGCTTAAGTTTCTCAAGGCTTCCCCCATTGGCGTGCCCATTCGCTCGGCCTGAATCAATGTGCGGGCAAAGGAATTAACCTCGGGAATGTTTAACCTGCGCGACATATTCTTTAAGGCATCCCGACGGATACAGCCCATCTGCACCTCATGAAACATCTGCGAAAGCTCATCTACCATCGGCCCGGGCCGCGAGCGTTCAATTACCCGGCGCACCGCCACCATAAAGTCTAATCCCGCATCTACAGCCAAAATCAATAAATCAATGATGTTTGGTATAGCGCACAAGACCGCTCTTTTGCGATTTTCTACGCGCGTCTTTAGCCACAAACTGGGCCAGACAAATCCCACAACTGCAATTACAAAAAACCAAATAGGATTAGCTGTCAGCTTATCCCAGCCAATAAATATCCCCGCCATAACAGCCAAAAAGAGAATCATTAGCTCTCTAAACACGAAATATTCGTCTACCGTCAAAGGCGAGCCGGCAGAAAGCAAATTGCGCTCTACTTTATCTCGCAGCTGTTTGCTGCCTAAGCGGGTATTAACCGCAGCTAAAGGTTTAAACAATGACTTAAGCCAAAAGCCTTTCTTCTCTTCCCGTTCTAAGCCGCTGAAGCGTTTCTTGACAATTTTCTGCTCCTGTTTATAGTCAGAATATTCTGTAATCAAAAGGAAAATCGCCCCAAAAATACACAAGAGAATTAAATATGGTAACGCTGCCATTTAAAGCTCCTTCCATTCGTGTAAATTTGTGTGCAATTCGTGTTAATTCGTGCCATCAAACCTCCACCTGGCTAAGCTTCCAAAGCAAAAATGAACCGATAATTTCTAAAACGCCCGCCCCGATTAAAAGCATCCGGCCGACTTCGGTCTCCAGCATAATATCGAAAAATCCGGGATTTAAATAATAGACCACAACCCCGAAGATAATCGGCATCGCGCTCATAATAATCCCTTGCAGTTTTCCCTGGATAGTCAAGGTCTTGACCTTGCCCATCAACTTGTCCCTTTCCCGGATGGTAAACATTAACTTCTCCAGGGGCTCGGTTAAGTTTCCTCCGGTCTCCCGGGCAATGTCAATAGCCGTAACTACTAAGTTTAATTCATCACTCTTGATGCGCTTGTTCAAACGCTCCATACATTCATCTAAGGGCACACCCAATTTATTTTCCCGCAACACCAAACCGAATTCCTGGCTAAGCGGCGCCGGCATTTCCTCCACCAATACTTCAATTGATTGCAATAAGCTTAAGCCGCCTTTTAAGGAGCTGCACATTATCATTAAACCGTCTACTAATTGCTGGCAAAATTTGCGGATGCGGTTTTTTTCCATAATTCGTAATACTAAAGCGGGTAAGGCGATGCCGAACACAGCGCCGATGGCCGCAGCAAAGACCGTACCCACAGTAATAAATCCTGCAACTGCCGTAATAAATGGGGAAATTACATAAATCAAAATTAATTTTTTTCTGGGCACCCACAAAAACATCCTGGCCAGCTTTTGACTGTCGCGGCTTACCCGTTTATCGTGATAAATGCCTACAGCTTGGGCTCCCGCCGGATACAACTGCCACGTAAGAATGGTCACGGAAGAAAATATCAACCCCAAAATTAATATCGGTAGCAACATTTAATCTCTCCTTATCGTTCAAACTGCCGGCCGCCGCCAAAGACATCGGCAGCCTGACGCCAGCGTCCACAGACGGCCCTGGTCATATAAACCCGCATCGCCAGTAAAGCCAAAATAGCAATCGCAATTAAAACACAATACTCAATAACCAACTCGCCTTTCCTGCTTCTCATAATTACCTCGCAAATAGCAAATTAGGCAAATGCTGAAAATGATACCGAGCGCCCGCGCTGCTGACTATGCCGTGCGGCAAGGCCTGATCAGGATTGCCGGGATCAAAGTTACTGCCGCCTAAGCCCAGGCTGCCCCGCTGCATCAGAGAAGAAGCCGTATGTTCATCAAAACGAGTAACGAATACCAACACTCCGCCATCGTAATTTTTAAGCACCAGGCAGGTCTCGGTCATTCCTTTCTTCTTTGCCTCAATCTTGGGCATCTTAAATGGCGTGGCAAATATATCCGCATGGTGCCAGCCCAAACTATCCCGCCAGGAATAAGTAGCCATGCCCGGCCCGCCGATGCCAACGCCAAAAACAGAAAAAAGTCGACCCAGTACATTGGTGCCCACATTGGCTATGCCTTCTACTACCGCATTTCCTCTAGCTCGGTTAAGGTCGGCATAAAATTCTTCAATAGCGAGATTAAAATCATTTAATCTGTTTTTAAAGTTGTTTAACCTACTCTGGTCAGAATAGGTACGATTCTGCAGGTTGCGCAAATAAGTCCGGCGCAGAGGGTCTGCCTCCTGGTCAATTAATTCATTAAGTCTTGAGTGTACCGCGTACAATTGTCGATTCCAATTATCAATTCTCTCTGTATGCTGCTGCCAAATAGCATGCCAGTGCCCTTGTGAATCTGCAGCTAAAGACTCCCCCCAACTATCATTTGCCCTTTGCCAGTCTTCATACCAGGGCTGGCTTTGCATCACTTCTTGCTCCAGTTGACCTTCAGGAAAATAAAGCGCGCCTATCCACTGGTCGGATGTTTGCAGCAAAGTCTCGGTGTCCCGCCGGGTAAGACCTGTTTCCGGTTTCAGATATCCGCCACCCGTAGCAAATTCATAGAAGCGCTGTAAATCCCAGCTCAGTTCATCTACTTCATCGAAAGTCTTATCTTCAAGAGAAACTCCATCTTGCCAAAATGTATTCAAAAAAGCCTGGATTTGAGGATCAGGGTCATTCACTGTAATTTCCAATCCCAATGCATCTATTTCAATTCGTGGTAAATAATATAAGTCCTCAAGTAAATCAACAAATTCTCCATTTTGGCCGGCAGTAATTACAGTTGCGTCCGGGCATTCTGCGCATCCTTCGATGGCTATAGGCCGCTGGCCATCCTCGGTAAAACTGCTACGAAAATAATTAGCCTCCTGGCTAAACTCTTCCATTCTGGGCATAAACGAATCAATGAGCGGGGCCATAACGTCAACTACTGTACGCAGCAGACTAAGCCTGCGCATATACCAATATTCGAATTCCCCAATGGCATCACCTGCTATTTCGCGATTCCCCACAACCGGAAGCAGCACCGCGGAGCCATCAGCATAGCTTCCTCTGCGTCTATCTTTGTCGTCATCAAATACATCGGGAACTTTATTGGGGTTATCCACAATATTCTTTAAGGCGTAATAAACTGCCTGTTCGGAGATTTGCTGATTAGTGGGCAAATGGCTAATCATTTTTTGAATGCGCTCAGCCACCTTGGGCTGAAAAACAAACATCTCCGCTCCTGCGCCGCCACCGCTAATGGCTGAGCTTGTGCCTGATAAATCAGCAAGGGCCTGCTTGGGCACTTTAGCTACAGTTGCCTCTTCCGTGGCACTCCCTTTTGCCCCTGATTGCGTCCAGGCCTTGGAGCCTTTACCTGAAGCTGTGGCCGATGCCCCTTTGCCCGAGGCTGCTGACTCGGCTCCTTCGCTGGCAGCTGCCTTTGAGCCTTCGCCTATAGCGACTGCCTTCGAGCCTTCGCCAGTGGCAACTGCGGTTGCCCCTTCTTCAGCTACGGCAGTTCCGCCAAATTGAGTTGTTGCAGTTGCGCCTTTACCCGTAGCCAGGGCTACTGTCCCTTTACCTACGGCCGTTGCAGTCGCGCCTTCACCCGAAGCCATTACCACAGCCCCTTTACCCGTAGCCATTGCTGTTGAGCCTGCGCCGGAAGCAATTGCTGTTGAGCCTTCTCCGGCGGCGATTACCGTTCCTCCGTTCAAGGCTACTCCTACTTCGCCTGCTCCCAACACTATTGTTTGTCCGGCTCCGGCTGCTACAACAGGTGCGCCTGATGCTGTTACGACTGCCTCTCCGGAGGCAGTCACTAAGAGGCCCCCTTCTCCAACTGCTAAAGCCTCTCCTGATGCTGTTACTAAGGCTCCGCCTTCACCTGCTACTATTGCTTCACCTGAAGCAGTTATTAAGGCCTCTCCTCCTACCGCTGTTACTCCTTCGGCACCAATTGTCGCTCCTGTTGCCGGCACCAATGCCGGTAATGTAGCAATGCAGTAAATTGCAAAAACAGCCATAATTACTGCAACGCCCAACATCAAAATCCCCATAATATTTGTTTCGCATTTTTCTTTTTTGCCGTCTAAGTATTCCTGGCTCAATTTATTGGCGTAACTGCCCACACCCGAGGCATACAAAAGCGCAGCCCCGTCAGCAGCATTGCCAACCACCGTCCTTCTCTGGGAAACCTTGCTCACATTTAAGGTTACAGCCACAAATAAGAAGATAACCGCAATGGCCAAGGTGATTAGGGTGGCCACCTGGCCGGTTACCTCACCTTTACGAAATTGATGCCACCAATTATATATCCCACTGGGAATCATAGCCTGTATCCCCTTCTACTGTGCCGCCTTCGTTAGCTATGGCTGTGCCGCCTGCGGCTATGGCGCTGCCGCCGTCATTAGCTATGGCTGTGCCGCCGTCATTAGCTATGGCTGTGCCGCCGTCATTAGCTATGGCTGTGCCGCCAGAACCGGCTACTGCTGTGCCGCCAGAACCGGCTACTGCTGTGCCGCCAGTTAAAGCTACTACTATCTCTCCTGCTCCTGCTGTAATTGTCTGGCCTGAACCAGCCACTATAGCTCCATCGGCAATAAGCGCATCTACTAAAGTAAGCCCTGGCTCCGGTTGCGTCGGCATTACCTCTTCTGCTTCTGCAATGTCATCTGTTGTCTCTACTTGCTTTCCAGGAAGGAGTTTAAAGATATTAAATTTTTGAGGCTGATAATTAAATCCGGGAATGATGCCTGGGCCTGTGCTTAGCCCTAAGGCAACTCTTGAGTTCTGATAAGCCCTTTGGCGACCAATCAACTGGCGATTGGCCCAGACAAAGAATTGCGTTGCCCCCAGCAAAAGCATAAAGATAGCTATCATCGCAATTGTAGTCTCCATAGTCACCTGGGCAGCTTTTTTATCTAACTGTAGGCCAGGTGTTTTCTCTGACTGTTGGAAACTCAGAATCCACTTCATAGTGTCTACCCTCAAATCTGATAAACCGCTTAATATGCTCGTTTCTGTTAATGTTTTCAGTAACAGCGATGCCATTTTCGTCTTCGCGGCGCACCAGCGAAGAATTGTCAGTCTCGGTTTTGCGAAAACCCTGTATCCCGTCGCGGTCCATATCCAGGGCATCCCTGATTGGGTCCTGCCAGCTGGGCAGAATCCAATCACCCAGCTCTCCTGCCTCCACCATAATCCAACTCGGTATTTTATCCCCAATAATAGAAAAAACAATGTCATCAGTATCCGGAAAAAGGGATAAATAAGACATCGTATATGAGCGATATTGGCCATTGATTTCATATTCAGCGCGGGCTAAATTTCTGATATCCAACTGGGCCAAACTAGGATCAGTAACACTAATCGGCGGCCCTTCAGAAAACAAGTTAATAGAGCAAACGGCCTCGCCGCTACCTACTATCGGCGTGCGTGGGCCCACCGGAAAAAGACCACTGGCATTAGGAACCGGCTTATCTTCGATTACGGTATAATTCACGTACTTATAATTGTTGCTTGGGCCGGAAAAGACGCTGTCTAAAAGCTGCCGGGGGGCAAAGGTTGCGGCTGCTCCATATGCAGGTAGGGTCTCTAAGGCAGCCCAAGGTCTTTTGTTCTTGATAAAATCAGGAATGCTCCCCTGGCGAGCGCGCACATGGGCCTTACGATAGGCTTCCATATTTACTCTCTGCTGATAATTAGCTGTCATCCCGTAATTAAGCAAAATGCCAAAAACGGAGATGAGGATTACGCCAAAGGTGGCCAGCTCTGCTAACGACTGGCCTTTTTTATTACTCAACAAATACATCATCTTATTCACCTACAGTTTCTGTGCCTGTGCGCGTGGTGTCATCGTGTTCAATAAACTCTCTACTGCGCGAGGCATAACCATGCAAGCCCTCACGACTGCCTATTTCAACATGTGACTCTACTTCGTTTCTTACCTGTTTATTTATTGTGGTAGTAAGTGTCCCGTGAGTGTGGCCGAGCTCGTATTGTTCGCCAATCTGGTCAGCGGCCTGGCGAAATCTTCCTTGTAAGGCACGCACAACATAGATGCGCATCGCAATTAAGGCGCCCACAATACAGATAAGTACTAATGCAAATTCAAGACTGGATTGGCCTTTATTTTTATTTAAATCGTACATCGTCTTAATCCTCGTACCAACCGCTAAAGGTTACGCTGGAAGGCTGATCGCTGCCTCCAACAGCACGATTACTACTTGTTTGCGTTACCTCTAATTCGTAATTACCACCCTGAGTTTGCGCATCGTTTCCTAAACGAAGATTTGTGGTAGAGTCTGTGCTACTGACAACATTGGAGGAACTTGCTGAGCCCAAAAAGCCCAGTTTGGGGATCGCTCCTTCTTCGGTAACGGATACCTCCCTATCTCTGAAAAACACATCCTGCTCACCCAATTCATCCGCAGCAATTCTGATACCGCTTTGAATGCCGCGTCTCAGATAAACCTGCATTGCCATAAGAGCCACGCCCACAACGCCTAAAATAATGGCGTATTCAAAAACAGACTGGCCTTTTTTATTGAATCTCCACATAAACATTTCAATCCCCTGTAGCGTCCGACTGAGGAAGCTCTTGCCGATTTGGCCGAGTGGGATCTGCATTCGGCAAGATTGAGGTTACATCGCGCACTATGTCTTTGGTGCTTACACCATTATTGTAAGTTGTGATAAGCTGCGAATTCATTTGTGCTATCATCTGCGAATCTTGATAATAGGGCTCATATTGCGCAGGAGGAAGGATTGTTTGTATCCCGCGCGCCTCTATCTCATCTTGAACATAATCACGCACAAAATCGGTGGCGTCTTTATACCTACCCTGCAGGCCCCTTTGAATATAAATCGTCATCCCGGTTAAGACCAGGGCCACTAAGGCTAAAACCACGCCATATTCTGCTAACACCTGTCCCTTACAAGCTACCCTGTTTATCCTGGCAATAATTCTCACTATATACCCCTTTATTATTATACATAATTTATTGCGGTTCAGCTTGCACCTGCTGCTCCACCATCCGCAAGTGGGCATTCACTGCCCGATTGACATAAGTAAACATTGCCATACAGGCAGCAGCCACTACGATAATTAAAGTTGCATATTCTAATGTGCTTTGTGCTCGGCGCTTGAACATCATTGGTATATCTCCCAAGTTGCATCATGCATGGCATCCTGGCAACTTTCCTGGACGTTAGAATAAAGAAAAGATAGGCTGAGTATGCTTAATACTGCCACAATGGCAAAAAGAACCATATACTCAACTAGGCTCTGGCCAAGGCAAGAATTAATTAGTCTTTTATTTTTCTTCAGCTCAAACATTTTTCTCCCTGCCTTTACCAAGCGCTTACTGTCTCTGAGCCTGTCCTGGTCACTACTTCAGGTGCTGCGGCGTCTATCGTGGAGGTGCTTATCCCGGCTACTGTGCTTTCCGTACTAGTAGATGAACGGGTGGTAGTATATGAACTGGCGGTATGATCAGCGTCAAATTGCTCGCCGATATCGTCAGAGGCGCTGCGCAGCCTGCCCTGAAAACCTCTTTTTACATAAATCTGCATTGCTACCAATCCGCCAACAATCGCCGCAATCAACAAAGCATATTCCAGGGTGCTTTGTGCCCTTTTGTTTAAACGTAGTAACATCTTCGGGTCCTCCTTCATTCTTCATTCAAAAAGTAAATGGTTAATCAGCTAAGTTGGTGTCTCTGATCTGCTGGGTGCCGAAGCGGGTAGTTTTCTGGGGCGTAGTTTCACCGAGCGTCTTGACTACCTCTCCGCCTTCGTTGGTTTCTTCAGTTTCTTCATATTGGTTCGCTGTGGTCTGATATGCGGACTTCAGGTAATATGGCTCATACTGGCCAGTTTGTCCAACTGGATCTATCAATTTATCTACGACAAACTTAGTGCCTCCCTGCAGGCTTCTCTTCACATAGGTCTGCATCGCAATGGCCACTGCCACCACCAGGCCAAAGAGAATAGCATATTCAGCTGTGCTTTGTCCTCTTTTACCAAATAATCTCATCATCGTAACCTCTCCTGTTCCTCGTAATATTTCTTCTGGATTATCTCGGTATCAGCCCTTCTTCGGCAATCTCCTGCTGAAAGGTGCGGGTAATCGTCTCGTCTTCATTTCCCATAGTTTCCCGAGTCAGCACTCCCGGCCTTACCACCTCATAACGAGAAACCCCTTGGTAGGCTTGGCTACCTCCTAAATCAGTAGCATCTGCGCCTGTTGTTGGAGCTACGCCAAAGGTTTCTTTCGTAATAGTCTGTTCATGGATAGTCCGAAACTTGGAGGTAGTATGGCCCGCCGAATATTGTTCGCCGACATCATCAACCGAAGAACGCACCCGGCCTTGTATAGCCCTTTTGGTATAGTGCTGTATCGCTACCAATCCGCCAACAATCGCTGCAATTAACAAAGCGTATTCCAAAGTGCTTTGCGCCTTTTTTTGAGTAAAGAATTTATACATCTTTTCTCTCCATTTTTTTATTACCAAGTTTCCTGTGTCTGAAAACCAGAACGTTCAGTGCCTTCGCTACTTTCCTTTTCTGCGCTTTTGGCTGTGCCTTCGGATGTGGCTGTTCCAAATTCATTAGTTGCGTTTTCAGTCCTACCCACGGTAAAGCTGGAATGCAGATAATAAGGTTCAAATTGACCATAAGTCTCTCCTCGGGGATTAGCGTCGCTAACACCGTGTAGCGCAAACTCAGTGCCCCCGGAAGTCTCCCCAACCATAGCATCTACTATATCTTTTACTCGGCCATGGATTCCTCTTTGGGCATAGGTGCGCATCCCCAGCACCGCGGCAATGACTAAAGAAAGCAAGATAGCATATTCGGCTGTGTTCTGGCCTAATTTATTTCTGAATATTCTCATTGCTCAAAACCTCCTTAAAAAACGTATTCAATCTTCTTTCTGGAGTCGATTAATAGTCGTACTGGCGATAATCGCCTGCTGCCTGGTTGGTCTTTTCGGTAATATCTCTGGTTACCTGTCCGCCCTTACTCATAGTTTCTTCGGTTTTAGTTCCATCGTCTCCGCCTATCACTATTCGGGTACTGTATGAATTGAGTTGGTCGGGTTCCCATTGCCATTGTAAGCCTGCAGCTGGGCCGGTTTGCCCGGTGCCAAAGACACTACTCCACTCAGCATCCCTGATTCTCGCCGTGAATCTATCCGAGGCGCTGGCTACCCTGCCCTGCATCCCCCGCTTGACATAGGTCTGCATTGCTAACGCTGCGGCAATCACCAGGGCGATGACAATCGCGTGTTCCGCTGTGCTTTGTCCTTTTCTGTTTAATAAAGATAACATCTTCCGCCTCCAATATTTTTATTTACCTCGGGGGAACTCCGGGCAATGTCTTCGTAAATTCCGGAATTGTATCTGCGGCTTGTCCGATTAGCCCTCCCGTTGCATTAGGGTCGGTACCAATCAACGCCTGTCTTACATATGTTACTCCAGCTAAAAAAGCAACGGCTAAGGCGGTTAAAATAATTACATATTCTAAGGTGCTTTGTCCTTTGGGCCTGATTACGTTACGCATCTGTTTTGGCCTCCTCTAAAGAGTTAAGGATTGATGCTTGTTATTCTGGTTGTTGCGTTATTAATTGAGGTCTGCACATCGCCAAATCCTTCCTGAATTTTCTGTCTTACGTAGCTAGCGCCAACAACCACTGCTGCTACAATCGCGGTTAAGATAATTACATATTCTAGGGTGCTTTGTCCTTTTCTGTTTAGCCGCCTCATGGCCTCTCCTCCTTGTTCTCGTTCTTTTTCCGGATCAAAAATAAAAAAAGCGGCTCCATCACCTGATGAATCCGCTATCATTTCCTCGTTTAGCGCCCAGCCGGGCCGAGCGCCGGCATAGGCAATTTCGCTAAAGAAAATCTCTACCCGCTGCCACCTCTTGCTCATTGCTTGCGTAATTTTCATCTGCCGCCTCACTTGCCTCGTTCTTCTTAATTTCTTTTTAAAAGTGCTTAAGAATCTGACAAATAAAAAAGCCGTGTTGCCTTTACTTACTTTCGGCAACCCGGCTACGCTGAACTGTTACTCTTAAAGGTGTCTTTTGCCCTACTGCAATTTGTCTTGCAGCGCCCGTGGCTTTGCGTCCCGCCTTCGCTAAAATGCTCTCGCTTTTAGCTCCGGCAGGTTGCCCTTTCGAGTATCTTACTGTTGCACTATAAGTATAGCATATTGCCCGGGCCAGGGCAAGGAAAAAAATCTAACTTTTGTATCTCTTAATACTACTTTTGTTACGCCTAACAAAAGGCCGGCTAAGCGGCAGATAAATAGAGGCGTAAACGCTTGTTTTCCGGCAGCCTGACATCGCTTTGGTTAAACCTCTGGCAGGCAATTTGGGCAACCTGGTTGAGCTTGTCTTCCGTAAACCGCCGCAGCCATACCTGCCAGCCATCTTGCTTCATTTTTAAGTAACCGCCTTGCTGGTAAAAATCACTGCGCATCGCCTGCAGGGTGCGGGCCTCATATTCCGACGGGAAAAAATGGTTCAGGCAATAGCGATTCAATTGCTCAAGAAAAAGCCTAAAGATCTCCTCCGGTGGCTTTTTATCGTAACTATCTGATTTTAAACGTGTTATGGGCAATGAACCTTGTGAACGGGAAAGCACCTGCTGATGGGCTTCTTCCAGTAGGTCATAATAACTTTTTACCTTGGGCGCCGGCCCGCCTGCCGGCGAGGCAAGCCAACGCTGAAAATAGAGCTCGGCAATCTTACGAATGTATCTTTCGTCTTGAGGCAAAATATTAGTAATTAGAGCCAGGCTTTCTTCTTTTCTCTTAATCATTGCAGCCCTAACTTTAATGTTTTCAGATAGTTGTGGATTAAATAAGCTCACCTGGGCATCGGCTATTTCCATCGGCTCCTGCTCCTGCCCGATGCGATACTTGCGGTAGTTATGGAGGATTTTAGTCCCTTGCAGGCGCTCATATTGCCAGTGTCCTAACGGCGCGATAAAAAAGCATTTACCAAGCGCAGATAAATTGTGCCAAAACTTTAAGATTTCTCCGGATTGGTCATTGATTGCTAAGCGCGAGATGGGCTCGTGTTTGGCCTGTTCAAAACACTGGATCAGGCTAAAGATTTCTGCCGGCAAATCGTAATAGCCAGGCATAATCTGTAAGATTAAAGGCTGCTCAACACTGGGGGATAAGAAGATGCTTTCTACATAACCTCTTGCCTTATTTAGAGTTGTAGTAAAGTAGCGCGGAATCTTCTGATTAGGCCAAACAGTGCGTCCTTGAGCATCTAGGTAAAAACTTTGACCTTTAAAATCTATTTTGATCGCTAAGGCTTCGCGGTAATTTTCCATAACTTCTTTAAACATAATTGGTAACAATTTTG
>JAFGCM010000023.1 GCA_016932635.1 Candidatus Omnitrophota bacterium | reverse complement strand
TAATTTTATGCTAATATAGCAAAATAAAGGAGTTTTTATTTATTATGATTAAATTCTCCCTGAAGATACCCGCGCTATCCAGGGCAGCTAAGAAGCTATATACCGGATTAGAAATCGAAGACGGTTATATTAAGCTGGCTCAAGCCGAGGAGTTTGCGGGCTTAAGAAAAATTACCCGGTTGATAATCAAGAAAACGGCTTCTTCTTCAGAACAGGACATAACTGTTGCCTTGAAGGATGTGCTCAGAGAATTAAATGGCCCGCTCGGACACTTGACGCTTTGCCTTCCCCGCCACAAGGTTACGGTGCGATTTTTAAGTTTTCCTACTTCAAGCCATCAAGAGCTGGCCGGAATGGTTCGGCTGCAATCCGTAAAAGAGCTCCCCTTTGCCAAAGAAGAGTTGATTAATGATTATTTAATTACCGAGCAAAGCAAAGACGGCTATTCCAAAGTAGCCCTGGTAATTGCCCATCGGGATCTAATAAACAATTACTTAAATATCCTTCAAAAATCAGCTCTTGAGCCTACAAGAATAACCTTAAGCACCGAGGCTATTTTAGACTGGTATGCTGCGGTTTTTAAACAGGGCAAGCCTTCCGGTTGTTCCTTGCTTGTAGATTTGGATACGGATAATGCCGATATCGCGATACTGGCAAATGGGCGTTTAAGTTTTACGCGCGGACTGAAACTGAGCACGCTAAAAATGAGCGAGAGTAATCTAAAAGATAAGTTGGCTCAAGAGCTCAACCTGACTATTACCGGCTACGCTAGAGAAAATCCTGCCCAAAAAATTGAGCAGATCCTGCTTAGCCAAAGCGTAGACAACGCTGCGGATTTACAATCATTCTTAGCCCAAAAGTTTAAACTGCCTTGCGAGTTGCTGAATACTTTCAAAAATCTTAACCTCCGCCCAGGGCTCGCCCAGACAAAATATCAACCGCAAATTTCTCTGCTTAAGGTCTTAGGTGCAGTTTTAAGCAGAAGAGAGAAACAACTCAACCTTTTACCGGAGACGCTGAGCAAAAAGCAGCAAGTTACGTCAAATAAAAAATTGGTTTACACTACGGCTATTCTTTTGACCGGGATTCTTTTGTTCAGCATAGGCATATTCGGCAAAAAGATGCACAATCAGAAAATCCACTTGGCTGATCTAGAAAGAGAGATTGCCAACACTCAAGGCCTGGCTAAACAAGTAGAGGATATGCTCAAAAGCGTGCAGTTGATTGCCCGGCGCAGCCGCCTGGAAGGCTCAAGTATAGATGTTTTACGCGAACTGCATGCCTTAGTTCCCGAGGATATTTCACTCGCTAATTTTAGCTACGACGAAGGCAGTAAAATAATCGGCCTGCGCGGGATTTCTACAGAGATGTCCGCCATCTTTAGATTTATTGAACAGCTGGAAGGCTCAAGCTATTTTAAGAATGTGCAATTAAAATATGTCAGTGAAAAGAAGGCCAAGACCGCAGGCCTGACGGATTTTAAGATCGAATGCAGTTTAGAAAAATGAAGGAGCAGCGGTGTTTTTAGCAAATTTATCCAGGAGAGAAAGGTTGCTCGCTTATACTGTGCTGGGAGTATTTTCTTTCAGCTTAATTTATAATTTTATCCTTAAGCCCCTGGCAGGTGTTTATAGCAAGCTGAATCGGAAAATTTTGAATAAAGAGATAGAATTAAAGAAAAATACCAGGCTGCTTCAGCAAGAGCAGGGCATTAAAGCTATCTTTCAAAAATATACTGGCACGATCAAGAGCAAAAGGTCGGACGAAGAAGAGATAGTGGCGCTGTTAAATGAAGTGGAAAAGCTCGCCCGCGCAAGCGGCATCCACATCGCCAACATTAAGCCTAAGCCGGTTGAGGATCTATCGTTTTGCAATAAATATACTTTAGAGATGAATTGTGAGGCTACGCTGAAAAAATATATTGAATTTATCTACAAGCTACAGGACTCTCGCCAAACCATCAGAGTGGAAAAATTGGATTTGACCTCCCGAGGCAAAGAAAATCCTTTGCTCAAAGCCCGTCTTTTAGTCACCAAGGTCTTAACTACCAAATAAGCCTACCCATTGATCTAACAGTAAACTTTAAGTAAGTTTAAGTAAGTCTATAGTAAATTATAAGAAAATACTTGACAAGATTATGTTGTTGTAGTATATTACTCTCTAAGTAGAGAGTAGCCAATGAATAACTTATTCTTAATTAAAGACTTAGCGCACGTATCCGGCCAATCTATTCATACTATCAAGTATTACCTGAAGATTAAACTATTCAACGAGATTGGACGGAGTCCAGAAACGCGCTTTCGCTATTTCGATCAGTCCAGCTTAAAAAAACTTTTGCGGATTCGCCGGCTGCGGAAACAAAATAAGTCCATCCGCGAAATCCAGGAGTTGTTAAACCATGATAGACAAGTTTAAGCCTAGGCTGAAAACAATCTGGATCGACTTGCGTAAAAGAACAAGCGGTATTTTCCAGCAGCTGGCCTTTAATTCACTCAACCGGGCCTTGTTGGTAATTATGTTACTTTTGGTTTGCTACTTAATATTTGATTTTTTGCTTAATTCGGCTCCAAGAATTGAAGAGCGGGTCTTGACGCTTAATCAAGGAAACGTTCCGCCTTTAGAAATACCGGAGCAGCTTTCTCCAGAAACCAATCGACCGTTGTCTGGTTTCACCGAGATACTTGAGGGCAGAGATATCTTTGGCGCTTCCGGAGATACCGCTGCCTTAGTCCCTTCGCAGACGTTTATGGAAATGGTGGCTAACTTGCGCTTGCAGGGGATAATTTCCGGAGCGAGTCCTCAGGCGATAATTGAGGATACTAAAAATAATCAGGTGTTTTTTCTTTATCCGGGTGAGCATATCGGTGAGATTGAGCTGAAGCAGATTCTGCCCGGCAAGATAATTTTAAATTATTACGGTCAAGAAACGGAATTAGCAATGTAGGTTTTACAAATCAATAATTGGAGGATAAAGTGAAGAAAAAAATTTTAATTTTACTGGCGATAGTTTTTCTGCTGGCCAGCTTTAAATTATCCGCCCAGGAGGACTCGCTGGGTGAGTTGGCTAAGGACATATCGCATCAGGAAGAGACGGCCTTGGGTAAGATCTCTTTGGATATTAAAGGCATGGACATTATTGACGTCTTAAAGATTTTGGCCATGCGCGGTAATCTAAATGTAGTGGCCGGAAAAAATGTCCGCGGAAAGGTCACGGTGTTCTTAAAAAACGTAGAAGTCATGGATGCCTTGGAGATTATCCTGGCGGCCAATGATTTGGCTTATGAGCAAAAAGGCGATATTATCAATGTAATGTCGGATAAAGATTACGAACAGTTATATGGTGAAACCAGTTACGACAAAAAAGAGGTTAAGGTGATCAAATTAAAATACGCCAAGGTCATGGAAGTCAGCAAGGCCCTCAATCAAATTA
The DNA here is from genome assembly GCA_016932635.1 of Candidatus Omnitrophota bacterium. Taxonomy (GTDB): domain Bacteria; phylum Omnitrophota; class Gorgyraeia; order JAFGHF01; family JAFGHF01; genus JAFGCM01. Next base: position 1,162 of record JAFGCM010000023.1, on the reverse strand, counting down.
AGACTAAAATCGGCAAGGTAATTGCCGATGAGGCCTCCAATACCGTGGTGCTGATAGACACTTCCCCCAGCATCAAGGCAATGGAGGAAGCGGTAAAAACTATGGATTTATCCACGCTCACCAAGACCTTTATCTTAAATTATGCCAAGGCCGAAGACATTGAGAAGAAGATTAAGGAGTCTTTGACTAAGAATATCGGCGAATTGAAGATTGACGAACGGATGAATAAAGTAATAGTTACGGATTTACCTGAGCGCGTTGAGTATATCAGCCGGGTGATCGCCGATTTCGATGAGCGAGACAAGGTAGTTTTAATCGAGGCCAAGATTGTCAGCGTTACCTTGAGCAAGGACGTTGGCTACGGCATCAATTGGAATAATGTCTTTGCCGGCATAGATACAATTTCTAATACCGACCTTTCCATCAACTTAACCGGAGTGAGTGAGACCGCTACTTTTACCTACACCCGGGCCCATGGAGCTACCGAATACGGCGATCAGATAATTTTGCGCCTGTTGGAAAGTATCGGCAAGACCAATGTGCTTTCTACGCCGCGGATTACTGTCGCCAATAATCAGGAGGCCAAGGTGTTAGTGGGCACTAAGGAGGCTTACGTTACCTCAACTATTACACAGAGTAACGGCACCACCACGACCGCCGATAATGTCCAATTTGTCGATGTGGGCGTCAGTCTGACCGTAACCCCGACCATAACCGCAGACGGATACATTAATATGCAGATTAAGCCCGAGGTGAGCTCCGCCCCGACATCTCTACAGTTGACCAATTCCGACGGCAGTGTGCGCACCAGCGTCCCGATTGTGACCACGTCCGAGGCCGAAACGCAACTCTTAATTAAGGACGGCACCACCATCATTATGGCGGGATTGATGAAAGATACCCGCAAGGACAATGCCAAAAAAATTCCGTTCTTGGGTGATATTCCCTTATTGGGAAATTTCTTTAAGAGTAGCGGCAAGGAGGACAGTAAGACGGAGCTGGTCATATTTATTACCCCGCATATTATTGGCGAAGGCTCAGACATCACCGAACATGCCCAGGAATACATGCGCGAGCATGAGGCTACCGGGGTTAAGGCCGATTACAAGCCTGATTGGGCGCCGCTTCCGCTTTCTAAATTAAATGCCAAAGAGGTGGATAT
>JAFGCM010000001.1 GCA_016932635.1 Candidatus Omnitrophota bacterium | reverse complement strand
AAATCACAATGACCAAAATCTTTTCTGTTTGTAATTTTGATATTTGGTATTGTATATTGTTTGTAATTTGTATATTGTATATTGTAATTTAACAATAATGTAGTTATTTGCACTTTCTATATTAAAAGATGGTTAACAATATATTTCAAAGTATATTTAAAGGTAAAGTTGTCATTGTGGGTATTGGTAATACCCTGCGCGGGGATGATGGATTCGGCCCGGCATTAATTGGAAATTTACAGGGTAAGGTCCAGGCAGTATGTATTGATGTGGGTAGCGCCCCGGAAAAATATGTAAATAAAATTACCCAGGAAAGACCCAATACTATTTTAATTGTGGATGCTTTGCATCTGGACCGGGAGCCCGGGGCATATGAAATTTTACAAAAAGACGATATAATTCAAAGCGGCTTGAGCACTCACGATATCTCCATAAAAATGTTTATTGATTATTTGCAAACTCAAACACAAAGCCGTATTTATATATTAGGGATTCAGCCGGAGGCTGTTGCCTTTGGCCAGGGCTTGTCCGTTAGGGTTAAACGAACACTTGATAAAATAGAGGAGTTAATAATCAATGCACGAGACGCATTTAATTAAACCGATAATTAAAGGGATTTCAGAGCACGCCCAAAAAGAAAGTGCTCACGCTGTAGCGAAGGTAAGATTGAAAGTGGGAGAACTACTGGGTGTCAAAGAGCATTCCTTTAGAGAGGCTTTTACAATGTTATCTAAAGGAACGGTACTTGAGGATGCCGAACTTGAACTAACCTTTTTCCCCGGCACCCGCATCGAAGTCCTCTCCTTCGACATCAATTAGTACCGTTTTCCATTCTGTTCGGGAAAGTGTCCTTTTTCCAATCGGGAAAGTGTCCCTTAGAGCTAGGGCGATTGTATAATGGATAAGACAATACTTGCTGTAGGCGCGGATATCAAGAATCGCTTTCTGATTGCCAAAAGCGATAGAATAAATTTCGGCCCGGACATCGGCGACCTCGCCCGAGCCAAAAACTATGAATTTTTCAAAAAGGAGGCAGGCAAGGCTGTTAAGAAATTTAAACCGGATGTCATCGCCTGTGACCCACACCCCGATTATTTCTCCTCACTTTTTGCCCAAGAACTCAACTGTCAACTGTCAACTGTCGACTGTCAACTAATCCAGCACCACCATGCCCACATCGCTAGCGTAATGCAGGAGCATAATTTGAAAAAACCGGTTATCGGTGTTTGTTTTGATGGTACCGGTTACGGCCAAGATGCGAATTCCTGGGGCGGTGAATTTCTTTTAGTAAATAGAAGCGGGTTTAAACGCTTAAGCCACTTTAAATACCGGATGATGCCCGGAGGCGATAAAGTTGTTCAGGAGCCTTGGCGGATGGTATTAAGTATATTGGGCGAGAAAGCAGCTGACTTTATCAGCGGCGTGCCTAAACAAGATAAACAGCTTCTATTGACGATGCTCTCTAAGCGGATAAATTCACCCTTAACCTCCAGCAGCGGCCGGCTTTTTGATGCGGCGGCGGCCCTGTTGGGTATATCTGTTTATGCCCGGCATGAAGCAGAAGGCCCGATAAGACTTGAAGCTATCTGTGAGGAGAATTGCAGCCAGCGTTATGAGTTTGAGACTTATCAACAAAATGGCTGCTTGATTGTTGACACAGATGATATATTTTCAGGAATGCTTAAAGATTTAAAAAAGGCCAAAGATAACTCCTTAATTGCCAGTAAGTTTCATAATTCTATTGTCCAGATAGTGGTTCAGGTGGTTCAAAAGTTGTGCCGCAAGTTCGCTGTTTATGATATTGCCTTAAGCGGCGGGGTGTGGCAGAATAATTTCTTAAAGAAAAAGGTAACCACAAGGTTAGCCAAGTTGGGTTTTCGGGTATTTACCAATGTGAAGGCGCCAGTCAATGATTTGAATATATCTTTAGGGCAATACTATGTGTCTTGCAATTCCGGCAAAAGTTAAACAAATAGAAAAAGATACCGCTATTGTAGATTTTGGCGGGGTGAGCAAAGCCGTTTCTCTAGGCATTTTAAACGCCGTCAAAAAGGGCGATTATGTCCTGGTGCACGCCGGTTTTGCGATTGGCAAGGTAGAGCAAGCTGAAGCTGAGGATACATTGAAGTTGCTTCAGGAATTAAGGAATGCAATATGAAGGCGTCTAAAATAAGATTGATGGAGGTATGTGGAACGCATACAATGGCCATTGCCGGGTTTGGCATCAAGAAGCTGTTGCCTAAAGGGGTGGAACTTATTTCGGGTCCGGGGTGTCCGGTTTGTGTTACGCATCAGCAGGATATTGACCGGGCAATAGAGATAGCCAAAATCAAAAATGTAATTATGACTACTTTCGGCGATATGCTGCGTGTGCCCGGAAGCAAGGGAAGCCTAGAGCAATTGAAAACAGCAGGCGCTGATGTGCGCGTGGTCTATTCTTGCCTTGACGCCTTAACTATTGCCCGGGATAATCCTGATAAAAAAATAGTCTTTATGGGTGTGGGCTTTGAAACTACCTCACCTACAGTAGCAGCAGCCATATTAGAGGCTAAGAAGAGGAAGATCAGAAACCTTCTTGTTTTATCCAACTTTAAGATTATTTTTCCGGCCCTTAAGGCCCTAGCCGGATCAAAAAAGACACACATCGACGGGTTTATTTGTCCGGGGCATGTCAGCGTGATTACCGGGAGTCTGCCCTATGAGCAGATTGCTAAACGCTATAAAAAACCCTGCGTAATTACCGGATTTGAGGAAGCGGATATTATTACAGGAATTAAATGTTTGCTCACCCAGATAAAAGAGCGCAAGTCCAGGGTAGAAATCGCCTATAAAAGGGCAGTCCAGAAGAAAGGAAATCTTAAAGCCCAAAGAGTGATGTTTTCAGTTTTTACACTTAACGATGCCCCCTGGCGGGGTTTGGGAATGATAAAAAGAAGCGGCCTTAGCTTAAGGAAAGAATTTACTAACTTTTCTGCAGAAGAAGAGTTTAGGGTTAAGGTCCCTCGGGTGAAGGAGCCTAAGGGTTGTTTGTGCGCTGAGGTGCTTCAGGGTATAAAGTCTCCTCGTGATTGCCGTTTATTTAAGAAAAGATGCACTCCCCAGACTCCCGTGGGGCCCTGTATGGTTTCTTCAGAAGGCGCCTGCGCGGCACATTATAAATACGAAAAATAATAAAATGAAAAAAACTATTACATTGGGGCATGGCAGCGGGGGAAGACTGATGCATCAGCTGATTGAAGATTTGCGCCTTCAGCTTTCCAACAAAATACTGGATGAGCTTGCTGATGCCGCTGAATTTAAGATTGGCAACCGGAAACTGGCCTTGAGCACTGATTCCTATGTAGTCAAGCCGCTGTTTTTCCCCGGAGGCGATATCGGAAAATTAGCTGTCTGCGGCACAGTCAATGATCTGGCTATGAAGGGGGCTAAGCCGATTTATCTTTCTTTAGCGTTTATTATTGAAGATGGTTTTGAGCTGGCCCAATTTAAGAAAATAGTTAATTCGATCAAACAAGCCGCAAGGCAGGCCCAAGTTTTAGTAGTTACCGGGGATATCAAGGTTGTAGAAAAAGGTGCAGCCGATGGAATATTTATTAATACTGCCGGTATCGGAGTGATAGATTACCCTGCCTCTTTGGGGGTAAAAGCAAAACTAGGCGACTTCATTGTGATAAACGGTGGCATTGCCGAACACGGAATGGCAATTTTAAATGCCCGGGAGAACTTAGAATTTAGCTCAACAGGCATCAAAAGCGATTGCCGCCATCTTAATTTTTCTGTCCAGAGGTGCCTTAAGGCCTCAAAGAAGATTAGCATGATGCGTGACCTAACCCGCGGCGGCTTAGCCACAGTGTTAAACGAAATAGCCCAGGGTTCAAATCTGGGGATAGAGGTTGACCAGCAGGCTATTCCCATCAAAAAAAGCGTAAGTAAAATGTGCGATGTTTTAGGTTTTGACCCCCTATATGTGGCCAATGAAGGAAAATTTATCTGTTTTGTAAACCAGAAAGACGCCCCCAAAGTGATAAAGGTTTTGGGTAAACAGGCCAGGATTGTCGGCCGAGTTACTTCAAGCCATAAAAGGGAAGTTTATTTAACTACTAAAATCGGCGCCCAGCGCATCCTGCCGATGTTGGAATCAGACCAGTTGCCCCGGATTTGTTAGACTGCAGAAAAAATTCCCAAAAAAGGCCTTGACAAACTTTACGCTATAGTGTATAATTGATAATGGAAACCATTACTAATAGGAGAAGAACAGATGCCCAGAGGATTGAGGATGAGGCACTTAGCTATGGGCCCACCATGGTGGCATGGGAGATTTCATGGTGCCGGTTTTCGCATTACCATACCTAGAGAGGCTATTTTAGAGGTGTTAAGTAAGACCCAAAAGCACCTCAGCGCAGAGGAGATTTATCTGGCCGTACATCGGCTCCATCCCGCAGTAGGGTTAACTACGGTTTACCGCACTTTAGAACTTTTGGTCCATATAGGGCTTGTATTCAAATTTGATTTTGGTGATAGCCGGGCAAGATATGAATTGTCCAGTGGTCCTAAAGGCGCCAGGCACCACCACCATTTGGTCTGTACAGCCTGCGGCCGAGTAATAGACTATACCGATTTCATTGATGAAGAAGTAGAGCTATTGCAGCAGACAGAGAAAGGCCTGGCAAAAAAATATAATTTCAAAATTACCAATCACCTAATTCAATTTTATGGCCTATGCGATAAATGCCGAAGTAAAGAATAATTTTTTTTCTCAATAAATGAAAATGGTTTTCATTAACAAAAAGAGAAAGGGGGTGTGTTAAGATGCCAGGTGGAGACGGAACAGGTCCACAGGGATTAGGACCAATGACGGGTAGAGCTTTCGGTTACTGCGCAGGTTACCCTGCGCCCGGTTATATGAACCCCGTTGTTGGCAGAGGCCGTGGCGGATTTGGTCTTGGCCGTGGTTGGGGCAGAGGCCGTGGTTGGGGTAGAGGTTGGCTTTATCCATATGCGCCAGAGTTGACGGCTAAGGATGAGGCAGCAATGTTGAGAGAGCAGGCCCATGCCTTGCAGGAAGAAATTAAGGCCATTAACGGCCGCATCATTGAGTTGGAGTCTGCAGCAAAAAAGGCTAAGTAAAAAGCTTATTTCTTTGCAAACGGAGGGTCAAGTCTTATTTTTGCTGGAAATTTTCTCCTTTGCTTGAAGCAGCCTTTGGTTCTTAGGTACTAAATGCTCTTTCTCAGCTTTT
>JAFGCM010000022.1 GCA_016932635.1 Candidatus Omnitrophota bacterium | reverse complement strand
CCGGAAGATGCACAATCATATCCGGACGGATCCGGCCGTCTTCGGTATTCACCGAAACCTGCTCGGTAAAATCGCAATGTTCGGACATCCCGGCCAGCTCCACTACTCTTTTCAGCGTCACTTCGCCCCAGCGGCCCCGGACCTCCGGCCGGCGCAGGGCCGTAACCAGGTTCCCGGTTTCCTTCTGTAATTGCTGATTGGCCGTAATCAGCGACTTAATCTGGTTCTCCAAACCACCGTAATCAGCAGCGCGCTTGCGTTCCAGTTCGTTGACCTGTCCTTCATATCTTTTCAGGGCCTCCTCCAGCGAACCTACGATGTTTTTAATCGATTCTTCCTTTTCGCCAAATTCGCCTTTGGCCCGGCTCAACACTGTTTCCAGGGTCTCCTTGGCCAGCTCGATAAAGGCGCGGTTGTTGCTCTTTAAGGACTCACCGGATAAGGCCTGAAAGGTGGTAGTAAGTCTTTCTTCAGCCCGCTCAAGGAGCTTTTTTTGCTCTTCGGTATTTCGGGAGGCCTCCTTGAGCTTAGTCTCGGCAATCGCCCTTTCCTGCTCGCTGGTGGAAAGATTAGTTCTGATTAGCTCAAGCGCATTTTCCTTCTGCGCTATCTGCTGGCGCAACTCGGTTATCAGCTTCTCCTGGGCTTGATACCCGCTGTGCTCTCTGCTTTGGCGCAGAAACCAGCCTAAATATATTCCCAAAAGTAGCAGGGAGATACCACCAAAAATCATAGTCAAGGCATTCATCGTTATCCCTCCAAAATTTTTCCGGCTTTCCAGCGTTTATGCGTCCAGACCCACTGTTCAGGAAACAAGCGAATCTGCTCCTCCAGCAGCTGATTAAGTTTTCTGGTAACACGCTCTACCCAATTATCGGCGTCAGAGTCCACTGCTACTTCAGGCAAAATCTGAATTTGATATCTTCCGCTTCCTGTACGAATACAATATGCCGGAATCAAGGCACAGCCTGTCTTTTCTGCCAACCGCGCCGGAAGAGAAATAGTAGAAGTGGGCAGCTTAAAAAAATCAATCCATAATCCTTCATTGCCCGCCCACTGGTCAATGGTAATGGCCACCAACCGGTTCTGGTTGAGGTAGGAAAGTAGTTTCCTGGGGCCCAGCGTCTTATCGGCGTAATCTAAATTTACCGAGCGGCGCAAGGACTTAACCCAGCGGTTAAAATATGGATTTCTAATCGGCCGGCCCAAGACAGTGGTGGGATATTTTTTTACATAGGTCAGAAACCCCAGGTATTCCCAGGGCCCCAAATGAGACATCACCAAGACCACGCCTTTTCCCCGGGCAAAAGCCCGCTCTAGTGATTCAGTGCCGCTAAAGCTTACATGCTGTTTCAGCTGTTCTACCGATTTGGCTAAGCGAAAAAACTCCATAATACAGGTAGCCAGGTGCCGGAAGGACTCCCGGGCAATTTTTTTTCTTTCCCCGGAAGATTTGGAGTCTCTAAAAGCAATGTTTAAGTTTTGTAAGGCCAGTTTTCTTCTCTTAGGCAGAAGCAGAAACATTAACCCGCCGATGCGGCGGGCAATCCAGGTAGAAACAGAAATGGGAAAAAAATTAATCCCGGCCATCAACATCGATACTGCCGCAAATTCCCAATAGTACCAGGTCCGACTCCTCATTTTAACTGACGGCGGGTTCATTAACAATCAATTTAGGGACGTTGGCATCCAGGGTAACCGAAACGCCAAAGGGTAGAGTTATATCCATTTCCTCTCTTCCCCGATGCCCCGAGGGAAAACCATAGATGATCGGCACGTCCAGATCCGGAAGGATATCGTTTAAGATATCCTGAATGGTATATTTTTTTCCCGAATGGTCCAGGCAATCGAGCATCTTGCCGAAAATTATTCCTTTGATTCTCTTGAATTTACCGGCCAGCTTCAGATGCATCAGATAATTATCGATAAACTCCAAGTCCTCGCCGATATCCTCCAAAAAAAGGATTTTATTGTAGGTATCGATATCGTAAGGGGTGCCGATGGCGCTCATAATCAAGGACATATTGCCGCCCAGTAAAATGCCGCTGGCCTTGCCTGGCCTTAAGGTCTTCAGGGTAGAAAAACTCATCTCGCCTAAGGGCTGTGGCTGCATCAGGATACTTAATAAATAATCCAGGGTAATCGGATTCATATTTTCATATATTTCATCGGCCACTACCGGGCCGTGAAAAACAACCATCCCGGCTGTTTTGTGTAGATAGGAAAGCAGGATGGTAATATCGCTATATCCGATAAAAATTTTCGGATTTCTCCTGATGATATTCCGATCCAAATAAGGGATGGTCCGGATTGAGCCGTATCCGGCCTTGGCGCAAAATATCGCCTTGACCTCCTTATCGGCAAACATCTGGTTGATTAATCTCGCCCGTTCATCATCGTAACCGGCCATGGACCAGTATTTACTGAATATTGCCCGGTCATACTTCACTCTAAAGCCTAAGCTCCTAAGTTTCTCCACCCCTCTTTTAAAATTTCCCGGGTCAAATGACCAGGCCGGGGCCACGATGCCGATAGTATCTTTCTTTTTAAGCCGCAGCGGCTTTCTGACGATAAAGTTAGGCATTTTCCTCCTTGACCTTAACCTTAGGAAACCAGACCGCGCGGTAGCGTAAGGAAAACCTGCCCTTGACATACTGCCAGGCCTTCTCCACTATCCTGCCGGCGATATGAATCACCAAATCATCGGGCACGCCGTCCTTGTGCTGTGACTGGGGATAAATCGCGCACTGGTCGTTCATATAGTCTATGACTACGAACTTTCCGGTTTTTTTGTTAATGGCAATCTCGCAGGAAAACCAGTCAATCAGGGTAATCCGGGCAATCTCTGAACTGATTTGGATTAACGGCGAAAGCTTGTAGGTATCCATTTCTTTTAAAGTCACCTGACGGAAGATATGCGTGCCGGGGTCCCACCAGCAGGGGATAATCTCACCGAACAAATGATACACCCTAAACCAGGCCGGGCGGCCTTCCAATGCTTGCGGCTCCACGTACTCCTGCAGCAGGAAATTATCGCCTTCATCAAACTTACGCGCCTCGGCAATATCTTTCAGTTTTGGTTTTTGATTAATAATTTTCACACCCTGCTGGCCGTATCCCGAGGCCGGCTTAATCACAAACGGGCGGCCCAGGCCTTTTTTTTCTTCGGCAGATAATCTGCGGGTACGCTCCCAATGCCTGACGACAACGGTAAACGGAACCGGAATCTTAGCCGCCACTAAATCAAAATGGGTAATCGATTTATCGGCTGCGGCCTTGACATCATCGGGATCAGCCACAATCCGGGCGCCGGAATCTTTCAACCGGTAGGCAAACCGGGTAAACTTGTCTTCCGAATCATAGGTTTCCGAAGCCATATCCAGATAAAACTTGATTTTAAGCTCCCCCTTTTTCACGGCCGAAGATAATTTCTTCAACGACGAACCATCAACAAAGATGAAACTTAATTTCCGGGCCGAACATTCCGCCTCCAGAGTATTGACAAACAAATCGTCCTCTTCCCTGGGTATCGGCCAGCCTATGCCAAAATCGTATATACTCATCTCAAACCTTTCCCAGAAATGCCAGTATGGCGATTACTCCTCTTCTGACCATCATTACCGCTATCGCCGCTAAAAGTAAAGAGGCGATTTTGGAGACTGCCCGGGAACCGGCTATCCCCAGAATTCTTATGACTATATTCGACAACAAAAAGATGATGCCGGCTAAGAAGACATTCGCTATGACAGCGATTAGGGTAGGCATTAAGCCGTGCTGTTGCATGATAATCAAAGAAGTAGTCAAAACCGCAGGGCCGACAATCAAGGGTGTGCCCAGGGGGACGCTGCCCAATTCATTACTGGGGATGCGCCGCTTCTTCACCGGGTTGATGATATCGATTATAGCAATACAAAAAAGCAAAAGCCCCCCGGCAATCAGAAAGTCGCCGATAGTGATATTTAAAAACCTAAACACTGCCTGCCCCAGAAAGATAAATCCTAAGGCCAGCAAAATGGCTGTGAACATAGATTGGGCAATCACCTTGATTTTCTCTTTCTGGCTCAGTTCCTCGGTCAGTGAAACGAATATCGGCAATACCCCCACGGCATCCACAGCCACAAATAACGGAATAAAGGCTAAAAAGAAATCCTTGAGCATACCTTACCTCCTGTAAATTTTCATTATACTCTTAAAATTAACCCCACTCAAGGTCAAAACTTAGGCCCCAAAGCAGGTTCCCACCGAGCGCGCCGAGCTGATTAAACGATGGTTCAAAGGAACGAGCCTGGGCCCTTGGGCGACAATTTTTAAAGGTACATTGACTAACCTAGCGCCGCTTAAGCCTACCATCTGTCCAAATTTTCTCTTCTCAACCAGTTCCATCGCCGTCGTGCCTAATTCAGTAGCCAGCACCCGGTCAAAGGCAGTGGGTGAGCCGCCTCTTTGCAAGTGGCCCATCACTACCGTGCGGGTTTGTAGACCGGTAATCCGTTCTAATTGCTCCCCGAGAATAAATCCGATGCCGCCCAGGCGAACGGCATCAGCGCTTTCCTGCACGATCCGTTGGATGGCGACGTTGCCACCCTGGGGCCGGGCGCCTTCGGCAATGACTACGATGCTGAATCTTTTACCTTTTCGGTTTCTTTCCTTAACGCGTTGAGCAATGACCTCTACATCATAAGGTATTTCCGGAATAAGAATGATGTCTCCGCCTCCGGCGACACCGGAATGCAGCGCCACCCAGCCCGCCTGATGTCCCATTACCTCGACAATCATAATCCGGTGATGCGACTGGGCGGTAGTATGCACCCGGTCAATTCCCTCGGTAGCAATGGTTACAGCCGAATTAAAACCGAAAGTAACATCTGTGCCCCGGATATCGTTATCAATGGTCTTGGGCACGCCCACAATGGCAACGCCGTCTTTAAACAGCTGATAGGCAATGCCTAAGGTGCCGTCGCCTCCGATACAGACCATGCAGTCAACTTTAAGCCGGCGCAGATTATTAATTACCCGGCGGGAAAGGTCGGAAAATCTTAAATTCTTTCCTTGGCCCACGGGATAACGATAGGGATTGGCCACCTTGGAGGTGCCCAGTATCGTGCCGCCCAGGGTGAGGATTCCGGAAACATCATTATAGCGCAGTTTACGGTATCTGTTTTTAACCAGGCCGTGATAGCCGTCGGCGATGCCGATAACTTCCATACCCTGATCCAAAATAGCCTTTTTAGTTACCGCCCGGATAACGGCATTGATACCGGGGCAGTCTCCGCCTCCGGTCAAAATAGCGAGTCTTGGCTTCTTCTTCATTTCTTCTCCTTCTTTATCGATTAAGGCATTTCGGTCTCAAGCTTGGATACCAACTTGTCGATATCTTTGGTAATTTCTGCGGAAAACATCTTGGCTATTTTAATCTCTTCCCGTAAAGTTTTGAGCAAAGATAAAGAGCGCTTGAGCAGCGCGAGCCTTTTCTTCTGCCAGGCCTCCTCCGGCAGGAGCTCCTGGCGCTGTTTCATCAGGACGGTCAGCTCTTTTTTGACTTCCCGGGCGTCTTTACCCTTTTGCAGGACATTTTTTTTCAGCTGCTCAAGATCCATCCTGTCTAAATCCTTTTTATTGCTGGCCAGGCGTAAGGCATCAATCGATTCATACGTGGGTACCGCAGCCGCATCGGCTCCTTCATTATAATCTTTTTTCAGATAGGTCGGCTCTTCTTTTTCCAGGAAACAATAAGAGCGTAAAAGTTTCAGCGCCGTTTGTTTACGGATACCGATTTCCTTGGCGGTGTAAGACTCGAATTTGGCAAAGCCCCAATCCTTGTATAATTTATCTTTCCAAACTGTATACAGGGCCTGCCCTAATTCAATCCAGGAGGTCTTAAACAACTTAACGCCTTTAAGCACCTGATGCCTGATGCTGGCAGGGTCTGAACCGGCTAATTTTTCTTCAACAGTCTGTATTGATTTTGGTTTTTGGTAATTCATCTATTTTCCTCTCCTCTAAAAATGGTCGCTGTCCCCATTTAAAATTGCTTTTTGTATTTTAGAAAGACCTTGTCGTCCGGTTTGGGCTGTTCTTGAGCCTGCTTTCCATTCTGTTTTAATTCTTTTTCCGCTCCTACGGAAATGCTCTCGGTAACTTTGTATTCTCCCCCTACTTTCTGAGTAACCTCTGCGGCGCCTGCATCGGTCTTAGACTGTGTAACCCCATAACCCAGCGTAGCCTTCTCGGAAATATCTTTTTTCACGTTGAATTCTTCAAGTCCCTGATTGTATTTTAAGGAAAAATCGCTGATCCCCAGCTCCTGCGCAATCTTAGCGCCTGAGCCGGAAAAAACCAGGTAATCCAGGAAATCCAGCACCAGGCCTTCGGATATCTGCCCCTGGGCCAGGGCCTCCTGCGTGCTCTTCCAGCTTTTTCCGGTAAAAAGCATCACCAAAAGCTGCTCTTGGGGTAGCGGCGGATTGGATTCCAGCTGTAAATTCGGCTGATCCAGCGTTCCTTGCAGTCGCAGCTCAATTTCCGTCTTTTCTATAACCGTGCGCGCAGTTAAATCTATAACTGCCGACTTGGGCGGACCGGAAAATAAAATTTTGCTTTTGCCTAGTTTCATCTCGACAATCTTGGCCTTGCTTAGGCTCCCGCCTAAAAGCTCAATCTTACCGAATAACTTTTGGTTAGGCCCTAAATCTTTAACCGTTAAATCAAAGGCTACGGGACAGCCGGACGCAGAAAGACTTTCCCGGGAAAGTCTTTCTATCGCAAGCTCTCCGGATAGCTGCGGATTTGCCGCAGTTCCTTTTAGATAAATATCCACGTCTCTTAGGCTGCCGGTAATATTTTTTAAAAACTTATTCTTGGGAAATAAACCCAGTATCCCCCGAATGTCAAGATGGCTGGAATAAATATTGAAGTCCAAATTCACTTGAGCGTAATTGCCATAAAAAAGTATCACTTCCTGATTCGGTAGTCTTAATCTGGCATTGTCTAATTTGATATTTAAACCCCGGATGCCCAGCAGGGAAAACTGAATTTGAGCTTTTTGAATTTTGATCAGACTATTCCCGGGTAACCCTTTTAGGCCGCTGAGCTCAACTTCATTTAAGGTCAATTTTTTGGCTAAGCTGCCTTGGGCCTTCTGGACATTTATCTGTTTTAACCCCAGATATCTTAAGCCGACCAACCGGCCAACCAGCAATGAGCCCTCTGTTGTAAAAAGCAAAAAATACGCTGCCGCTGCTAATAATATTAGCGCTATTATCAAAGTTAAAATAATAATTTTTTTTCTGGGCATTTTTTTAAGATAGACTGCGCAGTTGTTCCCTATTTAAGAGGCAATATATAGACTGGGATAAAAAGCAGCAGAATAGTAACCACGAACAAAATTATCCAAATAGTAGCTAGGCGCATCGCCAGTTTTGCGTAGCGTTGGAAATAAAGTTCGGGGTGTCTCCAGCACCAAAATAATCCGTATTTAAACGGGTACTGAAACGAAGCCTGTAAAAAAGGCAGCTCTTTGCGCTTCCAGGCAAACATTATCGTCAGATTAACCAGCCCCAGTACAGCGGTGAGCAAAAATAATATTGCCGCAAACGTAGCCAGCACGGTTGGTATTATAGCTCGAATGTCTGGGTTTGTTCTTTCTTGCTTTTGGAAAACCTGTTTTTGGTACTCTCCAGCGTCTGCTGCAGGGCGCCGAATACCTTCTCCACTTCTTCCGGAGTATATTCATAACCCGAGCCGGATAAATTACCGATTAATTCTATCTTCTTCAGTGCGCTGGCTACTCTTTTGTTTGCCAAGCGTTTAAACTTATCGTGCTTATTCTCTGCTTCGGCCATTTCTCCTCCTTCTTTTAGTTACGTTTTTAAAATTTCAGGTGGCTTTTCTATATTTCGCCACATGATAAACTACGCCGCTAAACAAGATAAAATTGGCGATGCCGAAAACCTTAAATGTCGCATCCGGCGAAAGCAGGGCCGCGGGCAGCATCGCCAGCGTACAGAAAAAGATACCATAAGTCCAGACTAAGCTGATATCATTAGAACTCTTGCGCCGGCGAATGCGCAGCATAAAGGAAATGTTGAATAAAGGTAAGATTGTCGCCGCCACTGCTCCTAAAATAGTGAGCATCTTTTTCTCTCTTTCTTAACCGCTTTGCTGATCAATTGCGATCATCTTATCTTTTGACTTCCGGCCCTTGATGATACTCAATTGAGCTTTTTTTACCTTAAAATGCGCAGCCAGTACTTTCAACAGCTCCTGATTAGCCTTGCCCTCTACCGGAGGCGCAGTAAGATAGACCTTGTAGCCCTCACCAAAAGGCTGAACGCAACTTTTCTTTGCCCTGGGCACCACTCTCACGTGAATCAACTTGTGCATTGGTTAATTATACACCTAACATAACTCAGGCTCAAGAGTTATCTTGTCCCATAACATTTTCTCCTCCAGTTATTTCCTTTATCTATGACCTTAATATCGCTATGAAAGAATTTTCCTTTACTGATGGTTTTAAGAGAATCAAAAACTAAAATTCCTAAAAAATAACTTAAGACAATAACACTTTGGTTTCGGCGCTAAGAATTCTCCTCTACCTTGCGCATCCTGATCTTCTCGGCCCTTTTCCTCTTGTCCCATAACATTTTCTCCTTCGCCCGTTTTGACCGCCTGCGTTTCTGCCTTCTGATCTTTTCTATTCTTTTTCTTTCTGCTGAGAGCCTGCCCAAGATGCGCGTTTCTATTTTCCCGGCCAGGATCATTCTTGCCAGGAATCTATTCAAGACCTGGGAACGTTCCTGCTGGCACTTTACCTTAAGGCCAGTGGGCCGATGTTTCAGATAGACGCAGCTGGCTGTCTTATTAACCTTTTGCCCGCCGGCTCCGCTGGAACGAATAAACCTCTCCTCAAGATCCCGCTCGCGGATTCCCAGCCTTTCCATCTTAACCCTTAGTGCCTGCTCTTTGGTCTTGCTTACACTGAATTGCATATTCTTATACTTTATACTTATGTTTATTCAATAAGCACTACGCCATAATAATTCCCTTGGCAATTAGTAGATCTTAAAACTTCGATGGGTAATCCGTTGGCCCGGACCGTGCTATATACGTCTATGCCACAGGCTTCCATTGAGGGCCTGGCTTTCTCGCTATGCCGGCAAAATTTTGGGCACCGGGCGCAGAGCTCACAGGGACCAGCACCCATGCCCAAGGCCTTATAGTATCCATCAAGAAAGATTAGCCTCTCCAATATGGAAACAGTTCGGGTAATGTTGATATTCCCATCGCCATGAATCAAGAGCCCATATTTATACTCTGCCAGCATCCTGCGGGTCCGTTGCGGTGTAGGCGAATATGGTGGGCAAGTCAAGCACTGTCCGTAGCCGTCGCAGCCAAATTGGCATTTCAGTCCCACCCATTCCGCCGCCACAATGCTTGCGGCCGGAATAATCTTGGCATCCTTGACCTTGAGCCTTCTGGCCTTATCTATATATTTTGCATATCTTTTCATTTATCTATGGTTTTCAAATTGTTCGGGAAAGCGTGCACTTAATTATAACTCTAAATCAAAAAGGCCTCAAGATAAATCTTGAGGCCTTAATACTTGCCATTGTATGTGACTAGAAAGTTTTTGGGGCGCCGCGAGCAACGCCAAACAATAACATCAGGATAGCTATCTGAATAACCCAACCAATCACACAAACCCCTACTGCACGTCCAGTACTTTTGTAATCAAGAGCTTGCCTGACCGCAATCACCATAGCTATAAGCATCCAGATTGAAGCAGCGTGAAAAACAAGTCCTCCCAGGCCGGGAATAATCCCTAATACGCGAATTAATCCGGGCGAGCTGGAAAAACCGATGGTGCGCAAAAGTTCCCCCATGTCTGCTTTAGTCTGGGGCTCGGGAAGCAATTTGGTGCCGATAAAGTAGGTAAGCGCGGCCCAGATATACCAGCCGACCAAGGCAGCAATTGTTCCGAGGAAAATTCCAACAAGGCCTGCTTTGGCAATAATCCCTATTCCTGCGGCAACGCTGGAAAAAACTACAACCCCCATAGCCTGCCCCATTGCTGTCTTATCCGCCTCAACCTCTTCATAGAGATTCACATCCAGCTTGGCGGCGCGAATCATCCGATCCGTAAAACTAGCCATTTTCCCCTCCTTTCTTAGAAGTTTAGTTTATCGAATTATTCTAATAATTTCTGAGCTAAGCGATGTAATTCCGTATTGGCTAAAGCTAGCACCTTCTTCTTTACTGCTCTAGAGAAATACTCTCTTTCGGTTTTAGTTAATTTCTCTCGTTTAAGCCTCTTTAAAAATAATTCTTTCTGCTTAGGAGAAAAAACGCAAGACAAGGCATATTCAAGACTAAACTCATCTTTCATAGAAAGTAGCTCACTAAGGCTTGTTTGCATTTGTTTAAAATAATTATTAAAGGTTTCTTTTAACCTTTGACTGGACATAACTTGACCTACAACCTGAAAGTCTTCATTATTTTTAAATTTATCAAAAAAACTATCGAATTCCTTTTTCCTTTCCGCGGGAAGGGTTTTATAAAATTTATTTGCCCAGGAGAATTTCAAATTTAGAGCTTTGTAGAGAGCCAGCGACATAGCCATCAATGAATTCAAGCAAGCGCGTTCATCTTGTTTGCTTAGATATGACTCGGCAGTATCATAATTAAACATCTCTTTTTCTGAGCTATTAGCTAAAACAACAGGAAATCCTTCCCAAAGCCGAAGGTCCTTACTTTTAACTACATCAGCCAAAGTCATATTGGCATCCTGCGCCTCTTTGGCATCAAATAAAGGGAAACCTAACATACTCAATCTTTTAAAAAGACTATCTTTTG